>DATNQL010000837.1:0-2801 GCA_036704025.1 Stenomitos sp. | reverse complement strand
TTAGACTAGGGGTTAGAGGCTAGATGAATGTACCTCATCAAGGTGAAAAGTGCTGTATCAGTGAAATCCTTGGGGAAACACCAATTGGTGGAAGGCTTATTTTGGCGCTTCTTTATCCCGCACCATACGCCCTAGCTGACTGATAACTGATAACTGTTTTAATATCTGACTTATTTGACAAATATGTATATATATGAAAAATGACAAACCTTTATGTGTAAAATTTTCGCATCCAGACTCCTAGTGCTGAAAGATAGATAAACTACCGGAAGGTGGATGCAAATGAGGGCATCATCTGCGTCAAAAAATACAGATCATACAATCGCAACACAAGCGATGAAGGCACGGAAGGAAAAAAGATGTCGGAGAATTTTAGAAGTAAGGTTGTCACTCAAGGGGTGCAGCGATCGCCTAATAGAGCGATGCTACGGGCGGTTGGTTTTCAGGATGCAGATTTTACCAAAGCCATTGTAGGTGTTGCCAATGGTTACAGCACCATTACTCCCTGTAATATGGGGATTAATAAGCTGGCACAAAGGGCAGAAGCGGGAATTAAACTAGCTGGGGCAATGCCGCAAATGTTCGGCACAATTACGATTAGTGATGGAATTTCGATGGGGACAGAGGGGATGAAATATTCCCTAGTCTCACGAGAAGTAATTGCTGACTCGATTGAAACCGCCTGTAATGGGCAAAGTATGGATGGTGTGATTGCCATCGGTGGTTGTGATAAAAATATGCCAGGGGCAATGATTGCGATCGCCCGGATGAATATCCCCGCTATCTTTGTTTATGGTGGTACAATCAAACCTGGATATTACAACGGTAAAGACTTAACCGTTGTTAGTTCCTTCGAGGCTGTCGGTGAATACAGTGCCAGCAAAATAAATGAAGATGAACTACTAGCAGTTGAACGCCAAGCTTGTCCGGGTGCTGGTTCCTGTGGTGGAATGTACACAGCAAACACCATGTCAAGTGCCTTTGAAGCGATGGGAATGAGTTTACCTTATTCTTCGACAATGGCAGCAGAAGACGATGAAAAGGCTGATAGTACAGAAGAATCAGCTAAGGTATTGGTAGAAGCGATTCGTAATCAACTATTACCCAGACAGATTATCACTCGTAAATCTATAGAGAATGCTATATCTGTGATTATGGCGGTGGGTGGTTCGACAAACGCCGTGTTACATTTTCTAGCGATCGCTCGTGCGGCTGGTGTAGAACTAAATTTAGATGACTTTGAAACTATTCGTGGTCGTGTACCCGTTTTGTGTGATTTGAAACCCAGTGGTAGATATGTAGCGACAGACTTACACAAAGCCGGGGGTATTCCCCAAGTGATGAAGATGCTACTTGTGCATGGTTTACTTCACGGCGACTGTATCACCATCACAGGTAAAACCGTTGCCGAAACTTTAGCAGATATCCCCGATGAACCACCCAGCAATCAAGATGTGATACGTCCTTGGAATAACCCCATGTATGCCCAAGGTCACTTAGCCATCCTCAAAGGTAATCTAGCAACAGAAGGCGCTGTAGCCAAAATTACTGGCGTGAAAAAGCCCGTGATTACAGGCCCAGCAAGGGTATTTGAATCGGAAGAATCCTGCTTGGATGCAATCTTGGCAGGTAAGATTAAAGCCGGTGATGTAATTGTCATCCGCTACGAAGGCCCCAAAGGCGGCCCCGGTATGCGGGAAATGCTAGCCCCCACCTCGGCAATTATTGGTGCAGGTTTAGGCGATGCAGTCGGCTTAATTACCGATGGACGCTTTTCCGGCGGGACTTATGGAATGGTAGTCGGACACGTCGCCCCCGAAGCGGCCGTTGGTGGTGCGATCGCTCTTGTCCAAGAAGGTGATAGCATCACGATTGACGCTAATTCTCGCCTGTTACAAATCAACATTTCCGATGCAGAATTAACCAGTCGCCGCGCCAAATGGACACCCCGTCCACCCCGTTACACTCAAGGTATACTGGCAAAATACGCTAAGTTGGTAGCTTCAAGTAGTGTAGGTGCTGTTACTGACTTAGATTTATTCAATCAGTAAGAATTCAGGACTTACGCAACTGGCACAATTGTAGGGTGCGTCAGATGAGGAAAATTACTTAATTTGTACGAAATTATTGGGTCTGACGCACCCTACAGTTAGTTTGATGATGACGCTTGCGTAAGTCCTATTGGTGTTGCTGAATTAAGGGATGATTTTTGTGGGGTAGGTATCATGAATCCTATGGTGTGGTAACTGGTGTAGGCGTAGGTGTTTCTATTGGCGTTTCTGTAGGGGTTTGGGTGGGAGTTTCTGTCGGGGTTTGGGTCGGTGTGGGTTCTGGTGGGGTGGGATTTTCTACTGTGATGGTGAGGCGATAGTCTGCGGGTGAGGATGCTGTTGAGGCTACAACGAATTCATAAAATCCAGATTCTGGGAGTTCAGATGATAAACTGCGTTTGTTAGAATCTTCTAACAAGACTACTTTTCCAGATGGAGAATAGACGGATAATAAAACTCTGGGATTTGCTTGTAGCTGTAATTCTAATAATTGGTTTTGAGCTAAGTCGGCAATAAAAACTTTACCACCACCAGGCTGTAGTGTACCACTGACTGTTTTAGTTGTAGTATCTGGATCAAAGACGACTTTTCCAAAAGCAGTATTGGCGAGGATGGCGCTGAGTTTATCGCTGACAAAGGCTTGCCAAACTTGACCAATTGGTTGATCAAGAAAGCTTTTCCCTTTTTGTTCAGGAAAGGCTAAAAAGAAAGCAGCATCACCTAAATCGTATAAAGCACGGCTACTAACAT
>DATNQL010000836.1:0-2070 GCA_036704025.1 Stenomitos sp. | reverse complement strand
GATGGGTATCCCCCCGGAAAATACGGTTGTGATTAACAACGGGGATATCGTAGAAGTTACGGAAAATAGCATTGGAGTCGCGGGTCAAGTGCCGTCAGGGATTGAACTGGTGGACCGATGTGGCATTGTCCATGACAATGTACTCAAAGAACGGCAGCAACTGGCAGAAGATGGTGTTGTGACTGTTGCGGCAGCCGTAGACTGGGAAGGCAAACTACTCGCTAAGCCAGAAATCCACCTGCGGGGGGTTGTTTCGCTGGTTGAGAAATCCCTGTTGGAACAGTTGGTGATTAAGGCCATTGAACGGACATTAACGGAGCGCTGGACAGACTTTGCCAAGTCCTTCGAGGGTAGCGAGTTGGATATCGACTGGGCGGGCTTGCAAGTGCAGATTGAGAATGACTTGCGCCGTTTAGCCCGACGTGAGCTTCAGAGTCATCCGCTCGTGGTCTTCTTGCTCCAAGCTCCAGAGGAACCCCCAGTCAAGGTCACGGGGCGACGCCGACGGTCAACGGCGAGGGTGGCTTCCTAGTCACGGTAGGCAGAAAAGATTTACCTCTTCTCAACAGCAAAGGGTGACCCAGGCTTTCGGGAAAAGATGAAGGTTTGTAACGAATATAGAACACCAGGTTGAGTCAGGTTACCGGTGTTCTCTGGTTTACAGGCCGGTCTCATACAGGACAGGTTTGCTCAGACTGATTTTGTCCAGGAAGAACTATCCCCTGGCAAAATCAGTCTTTTGTTTTATGATGTTGACTACACAGATCAGTTATCCTGTTAAGTGATGTTACTGAAACTCTCGCTAAAACTTCACAAAAGTTCAGTGAAATTACCAAGGTAATTCCCCTGTGTTTCAGTAACCATATCAATAACCAACCCGCTCACTTTAAAAGTTTCGATAGATACATCATTACATTTCCGCTCTGATCAATTAGGTTTTTTTACTTACTCGAACGACACTTATTCGCTCAGTGCATCTAAAATCAATTTGGCTTTAAGATAAGCTGCTGATTCAGTAGCGATATTGACCCCAGCCACCTTGACCGAGGGTCAAACCACCCAGAACCGTGACACCTGTAATAAATACAAACAAGCGTTTGACTCTTTTAGGCGACATGGCAGTGCCTGCTAGAGTGTGGCAATTCACCCAAAAGGGTACCGGAATTCATCCGGTATTGGATGCTGAGCGGTTGTAGGTAAATTACAGGCGATCCAGTTCGCTTTTCCAAAGCACAGGAAAGGAACTATGAATGTATCCGAGCATACAGCAAAAAATCTGACCATTACAAGTTGGGTTTGGACGCAGCCAGCTAACACTTCTTCTCAGCCAACCCCCTCGACCAATTTCCCCAAAGCAAAGAAAACCTTTGACCTGTTTCACCCTGTAAGGCGGTGGCTTGATAGAGTTGATGTCAACAGCCCTGAAATGGCACATCGACTCTGCCAACTCATCCCAGCACAATGTCCCTTTGAACGTGAGATCAAACTCTTTGGTCGTACTCTGTTTCATATTCCCCCCATGTGCAAGCTGAATCCGTTGTATGAGGAAGTTGTTGCATTGCGCTTTCGGGCTTTGTGTTACCTCGCCGATGAATGTGGTGAAGATATCTCCGCTTACTGCTAAAATTCCAGTTCAAGGATTTTAGTGGAGGGCGTCGGGAAACCGTGCATCTGTAAGACATCATGGCCATCATTGCCCTGAAAGCCTGGTATCTCCAGCAATATGAACCGATTAAAGAACTGGAGAAACGCCCTCATGACTTGCGTCTGAGCAAAAACAGCTTGCTGAAGTCAGGTTTAAGAGCTGACTTTTTAGACGATAGCCAGGATGTGAAACACTCCGTTTGGTTTGAGCGTTACCTAGAAGGGGAAACCGTCGAGTTCTATATCGAAGGCAGTGGTGGTTATGCGATTTCCAACATTGACTTGATTTCTCACGAGATTTACTTCACAAAGCTTGAGGTGATGGCGCAACTGGAACCCATCATTTTTTTGAGCTACCAAAGTGAGTACACAGCTTCTAATGAGGCGCTGCGAAACGCCCTCTCGAAGACTCTGGAAACCTTTAAC
>DATNQL010000835.1:0-8708 GCA_036704025.1 Stenomitos sp. | reverse complement strand
GTCATGGTGAACCGGGGCCGGATGGGGGTTTGTTATTTTTGCGCTCAGATGCTGTGATCAACGGTACAGAATTGGCTCAAGTTTTGGTTCGTACCCAGGTCACCTTAGCCGTGTTTAATGCCTGTTGGGGTGCCCAACCCGACCAAGTGGGTTCCCAAACAATTCCGCGCAGTAGCTTAGCGGAGGTTCTCATCCATCACGGTGTGCCGGCTGTTTTAGGAATGCGTGACTCAATCGCAGACCAAGAAGCCTTAACTTTTATTCAAACTCTCGCCCAAGCTCTCGCCACCCGGATGCCCATTGACCAAGCTGTAGCCGTGGCAAGACAGCAATTGTTGACGATTTACAAATTCAACCAGCCCGCTTGGAGTTTGCCGGTGCTTTACATGCATCCTCAATTTGAGGGGGAATTAATTAAACCGATTGAAGAAGGCATCACCGAACTCCCCCCGATGACACCTAGTTGGGTGGGAACTCCAGCACCCGTGGCTTATTTACGCACTCTCGGCTCTACCACTCAGGTTTGGCGGATTCGGGGTGGATTAATGCGAGTAGGACGCCGCCAAGAAAATGATTTCGTGATTCAGGAACAATGGGTGAGCCAACATCATGCCGAAATTATCTGCCGCGATGATTTCAACGGGAGTCAAGTTCGTCCCACTTACTTTTTACGCGATTTCTCTCGCTATGGCACCTTTATTTTAGCTCCTGATTACATTCATCCAGGGATGAATCAGGCTCTAGGGGGACGTGATGGCGTTCAAGGTTGGCAAAGAATCCACCATCAGGAAGTGCCATTGCAATCCGGTATTCAGTTAAAGTTTGGCAGTAGTCAGGGTCAAACCCTGGAATTTGTGATTGAAGTGTCTGATCCTTTGGGATAGAGTTTGGCTTCAGTCAGGAGATAACTCATCTCCTATGGCACTAGTGCAAGAAGGCAGGAGGCAGAAGGCAGGAGGAAAGAAAGCTTGTACAGTAAGCTTTTTAACCTTTTTCAACTGGATAGTTATTGATGCCACGCTGCACTAGAGTTTTGCTCTGTAACCATGTTGACTTCATCTTAGGGTGAACAAGGCTAACGGTATTACAGAGACAGATTGTTAGTTTTGCAGCAAACCATGTAAGCGCTATCTTGTATTTTATGAGATGTTACGGAACTCTCAATAGTGCTGATGTAGCTATCCAATGCCAGGATTCATCTACCTACCCACACAGGAGGGTCATTATGTCAGGTCAACCCATGCAATACAAAAATTGTGAGGATGCTTTGAACAGCGTACAAGGAGAACTACTAGAGGCACTCTTGCAGGCAGAGGAAGATTTTTACCCTTGGAATCCAGATGAACCTGAGGCAGAAGCCTATTTTGCGGAACTGGAACGAGGGTTCTTACTGGAGCAATGGCAAGAGGTAGAAGACATTACTCAAGCGTCACAAGCTTTATTCAATCAGTTACACCAATGCTGGTCATCACCTGAATGGGTGGTTGAGGAAAATTTGCGTCAATCTTTGTCCGAACGGTTTGCGGCTTTTATGCCAGAGGCATGGCTAGAAGCCATTGCTCACAAAGCGCAACAAATTTTCTCGACTAATTTATCATTGGCAGAGCAGCTTGTGTTGTGTGTTAAGCCATTGTTACCCAACTGGGCAGAAGATGATTTATTGGTTTTTGCTCGTCCATTGGCTTATGCCATGCGGGGAAAATCAGACTCAGCCACTGAAACTCATCGTGTTGCTCCACCCATAGAATGGACGGAGTTATCGCCCATGGAACAGGCACGCTTAAGTTTAACGGCTGCTCATTCAGCTCTGCTGCAACTGCAAAACTTCAGCGACGAACCAGAACAGCCATTAGGCTGAATCCAATCCACAGGTTGCTTCTCTTCAGTCCTTAGGCTTGAATTTCTCTGCTTCTACACTAAAAGCTTTCATCTCAAATTTGCCAATAACGCCCAGAATTATCTTGGCTCCCCTTTATTCAGTTTACCTACTTTACTGAATCGCCCCGCTGCTCGTGAGAGGCCAAAATCTCTTGCTTGCCTTACCAATAATATTTTCTCTAGGGACAAAGCCCCAATAGTGGCTATCGTAACTATTGTTGCGGTTATCTCCCAGCACAAAGTAAGAATTCGGCGCTACCCTTACAGGACCAAACTGATATTTGGGAGGATCGGTAATATAGTTTTCATCTAGAGGTCGGTCATTGATATAAACCTTCCCTTCTTTGACTTCTACCTTTTCTCCTGGTAAACCAATCACCCGCTTAATTAGTGCCTCTTTGACATTTTCTTGTTTGAGTCTATCTGTGGGTGAAAACACCACAATGTCTCCCCGTTGGGGTGATTGGAAGCGGTAACTCCACTTGTCTATGATCAAGCGGTCATTAATTTGCAATGTAGGAAGCATTGAGCCAGCTGGAATATAGCGAGCTTCCGCAACAAATCGTCGGAGGAAAAGTGCTTGAAGCACACTGAATAAAGAACTGAGGGCTAAGACGCTAGCAACGATTACGATAACTTTTTTGGTTCTTTCTCGATGTACGGGTGAAGCGACATAAGCATGAAAGGCAATAGCGGCTGAAACAACAATTGAGGCTACGGGAAAAATTGCTGAAATGATAAAAAGACCAAAAAAGAGAATGCCTAACCCAACTTGATTAATGTAGAAATGACCGATGCCTGGTAAAATCCTAGACAAAAATACAGCCAGCCACGGGTCTTTACTACTCTTCCTCACTTCTTGAAAACTTGGAGAATTGGCTTTTTTAGCACATTGATGGGCATCAAACAGACTCCAAATACTAACTAATGCACCGGCTAGAAAACAGCTAAAACCGATTAATATATTCCCTGTAGGGCTAAAGATTAGCCATCCACCCAAACCGGATAAAACAATTTGACTGGCTATAAAAATGCATCCTCTAATGATTTTCCCTGAATAGATTTGCCCTATTCCAGGCCAAAACATAGATAAATTAACAGCCAGCCAAGGCTCTTTACCCGAAAGGGATTGGGAGAAATTCCGCTCAGATTGAGACATCTTGTTGTCCCTCTAGCTACAATCCCAAATCTACCGCTATCCGATGGGCACAAGCAAATCCAGAAAATGCCACGGCATTTAACCCCTGCCCTGGAAATGTACTATCCCCCACACAGTACAATCCTGGAATTGCAGTCCGATTAAATGGCATTCCCAACAATCCCCTTAACTTCTGTTTAGGAATTGGGCCATAGGTTCCATCCTCACGCCCCAAAAACCGACGATGGCTGCGAGCTGTTCCTACTTCCATGTAGTCTAAACCAGCATCTAAACCTGGAAAAATCTTTTCGAGTCGGTCAATAATTCGCCCTGCGGCTTCTTCCTTCTTCTGTTCATAGTCCTGAGCAGAAAGTCCCTGCCAATCCTCTATCCAACTGGGCGTAAATGTATGGATAATGTGATAGCCTGCCGGTGCTAAATTCGGGTCAAGCAGAGTGGGAATCGAGACAAAAATAGTCCCTTCTGCCTCCTCCATTTTCTGCCAATCTTCTAGAACAATATGATGACACTCGGTACCGGGCGGCAAGACGTTCGCTGCAACTCCCAAGTGCAAACTCAGAAAACTGGGTGACTTCTGATACCGCTGACGCCATTTCTTCTCTGCCACTGGCATCTCTTCTGGTGGTAGTAATGTGTCAAAGGTATCCCAACGGGTGGCATTAGAAACAATTCGTTTGGCGCGGTAAATTGTCCCATCCGCCAGTTGCACTGCGGACGCTCTGCCCTTTTCTGTCACAATTTTTGTGACCCTGGCCTTATACTGAATCTGACCTCCGGCTTGTTCCAATCCTTCCACCAGTTTGATGGCGATTTGTCCGACTCCACCTTTCGGGTAGTTAATTCCGCCATAATGTCGGTCAGAGAAAACCATCCCCGCATTAATCATCGGTGTTTTATCCGCAGGTACCACTGACCAGCAGTAACACTCCATATCAATAAACTGTAATAGCTGGGGGTCTTTGATATACCGACGGGCAATATCCCCCGCATTCTGGGGTAAGTACTTCACCAAACCCAGGCAAGCGAGGGGATGCTGGAAAAACACCCGTGTTAGATAGCCCGGTTCTTCCAAAGACAGCAACTCCATCGCGTTCAGGCAGTTAAAAACCTTCCAGCATTCGTCGTAAAATTGGCGAATGCCATCCCGTTCATGGGGGAAGTAAGCGCTCAGTTCTTGCAAAAAATTCTCATAGTCTTGATGAACTTTTACCTCTAATCCCCCAGGCAAATGATAATGAATTTGCACAGGGTCAGGAATAGTGTCCAGACTGACCTTCACAGCATCCAGTGCTCTGGTTAGGAGATTCGTCGTTCCTTGCGTACCAAAACCAAAAATCATCGATGCCCCAACATCAAAGCGGTAACCCTCGCGCTCAAAGTAACCCGAACTCCCGCCGGGAATGATGTAGCGCTCCAGTACCAGTACCTTTGCACCTTTTGCCGCCAGTTGAGTTGCCGTTACCAGCCCCCCAATGCCAGAACCAATGACGATGACATCAAATACCGATGTCTCTGAACCGGAAGCAGATTTCTCGTGGGGTAAGGGAGTTGGGGAAGCAGCAGGCATTGAAATCGCAGGTTATAAATTTACGTAACGAATCTGAGTTTAACGTTTCTAGCTGTGAGGCTGATACTGCTGCTCAAAGAAATCTTGCAACAAATAAAGTGGAGACCAGTCCGCTACTGCTTTCCGGCCCCACCTGCCGATCCTTTATGAGAGGAGAACACTGAAAGTTAATATAGCTTTGTTGAAAATAAATGTCAATACTAATAAAAATAATTCTCAATTGAGCAGGAAGAAGGACTCCTCTATCCTGAGGTCTTAGGTTTTACTTCACTCAATGGATACTTCAGGAAATCGCCTGTATCCATCTAACCCAGGGTGTCCCAGATTCTGAACCTTTCCTCAGGTATGATTATTCAGGACTTAAGCTGTGATCTTCATCCATTTCCAGCCACTTATGACTATCCAACTGCGCGTTTATGTTCCACCCCATCCCCTAATTAAGCATTGGTTAGGTGTTGCCCGTGATGTGTCTACACCTTCACCCCTATTCAAGAGTGCCATGACCGAGTTGGGGCGATGGTTGACTTACGAAACGATTCGAGACTGGTTGCCCACAGAAGAGATGATGATACAGTCACCTTTGGCTCCCTGCTCTGCAACCATGATTAATCCAGAAGTGCCGTTGGTGGTTGTGCCCATTCTCCGGGCGGGATTGGCATTATTAGAAGGTGCCCAGACGTTGTTGCCGTTGGCCTCAATTTACCACCTGGGCTTGGTGCGGAATGAAGAAACCCTGGAAGCTAGTTGCTACTTGAATAAACTGCCGAATCAGTTTCAACCCAACACCCATGTCCTCATTACAGAGCCGATGCTGGCAACGGGTGGGTCGATTATGCTCGCCATGGCAGAATTAATTAAACGTGGAGTAGATCCGGCGTTAACCCGGATTATTAGTGTAGTGGCGGCCCCACCCGCCTTGCAAAAACTGAGTGCTAGTTATCCGAGTTTAACAATTTACACCGCCATGATTGACGAAACGGTAAACGAAAATGGGTATATTGTGCCCGGATTGGGGGATGCCGGCGATCGCAGTTTTGGCACTTAAGGCGAGTTCATCCAGCAAAAACCCTCTCTTTTTGGCTTTTTACTACCCTCTTCCTTCCGCAGTGGGCAGGGGGGACAGCCAACCGTTAATCTTGAGTTAAGTGGCGTATTAGAATCAAGGGCACAGGACAAACATGAGTCAGCGCGATGGTTTTGCAAGCGGATTTTTGGCTGGAGCCATAGTCGGCGGGTTAATCGGTGGAATTATGGGAGCGCTGGTGGCAAATCAACGGGATACTGAGGATGAGGCGGAACAGTCTCTGCTCAAGGCTAAGCGTTCAGAAGCAAAGGCCATCAAGGGGAAAAAGCGCCAGCTTAATTCCGAAGAAAGTATAGAAGTTGCACGTCGTAGCTTAGAGGATAAAATTGCCCAGCTCAATACGGCGATTGATGATGTTCGGCAACAACTGGGTACGGTGAATGGGAATACCGAACGGGTAGAGATCGAGCGATCGCGCGAATCTTGAAAGGACACCCTCCAAACCCCTTTAACCCTTACTGGATAGGGTGAACACCACTTGGCAATCCACAATGTGAGGAGATCCGTTAAACTGACAACAAGGCTCTAGCCGTCATCACTACTCACAAGAAAGCTTTTCAACCCATGAATCCTGCTACAGAACTCGTAACCAGCACCCTTGCCAACTTTCTCAATATTTATCTACTTCTAATCGTAATAAGAATTCTGCTGACTTGGTTTACAACGGTTGATTGGGTGAACCAAGTTGCGGCCTTCTTAAGTCCCATCACTGACCCTTATCTCAACATTTTCCGGGCATTCATTCCACCCCTTGGCGGCTTGGATTTGTCTCCCATCCTGGCAATTTTAGTATTGCAAGTGGTGGCTCAACTGTTTAGTAGCATCTAGAGGGTTTAGTGAGTCCAGCCAATTTTTTGTAAGATGATCTCTTCGCTAGCGTAATCCCTTAAAACCCTAACATTCGGTTCGTTACCGCAAGAGCCTAACATAGCTGACCTCTTACATTGAATTGGGGTATCGACTCAGCCCCAGAGTTCGGATGAGAGACAAGTTAAGGTTGAAGGAATGATTAACGGTTCAAGAGCCGACAACATAACCTTAACCTTTAGCGGCGGACTTTTCCGGTAAAACCGGAAGCTTTAAATTGCTTCAGTTGCAAGGGTGTTGGTTGATTAGCCGGAACCGAGATTCTCAGTTCAAAATCACTGACGCCCGGTGGCACTTCGTCGATTGAGCCGAGCCGAGTTCGATTCTGTAAAATTGAGTTGTTATCGGCATCGTAAATGCGACCAAAAATGTCAGCATTGACAACCATTTTGCCAGACTTGTTCTCGGCTTTACCCGTTACGATAAAACAGTTAGCCGCGATGCTGTTTCCCCCCGGTGTTACTGCCCCTGCCGCCACATCAGGAGGGCATTCATGATAAGAAATATCGGATAGTTGAATTTGAACTAACGCCAAAGCCGCAGGGGCAAACACCCAACTGATGACCCAGAAAAGGCAAGAAACAGTTACTGTCGTCAACCAACCTCGTAATTGCATAAACCCCACTAATCGATAACGTTGAGCAAAAAGGATGAAGTGTGTTTGGTGTAGCGACGGATGAGTGAGGAAAAAACGGAGCGCTTTCTTTTTCATCCTTAAGCATCTAATCACCACTCCAACCCCCAGCTTACCGCAAAGCTAGCCAGCCAACTTGCTTGAGTTGTGGAGTGGAACCTTTGCAATAATGAGAGAAAATGTTCTTTCGTCATTAGCCATGCTTCGATGAGCCATTCATCTACCGGCTGAGTTGACTGCTATGAACCCAACTGAGATTGAAGCTGTCTTACAAGCCGCCTTTATTCAGTGTGAAACGAGTTTATGTCCGCTGAGCGATCAGCAGAAACAAATTTTGCTGCAAGTCGTGACTGAATCTGTAACCCGTGCAGCACTGTTAGCCTCAGCGAAAGGGGATGACGATGACGATACGGCTAATCCTCTCGATGAACTAACAGTAGAACAACGCCAAGCTTTGTTGGAGTTTGTCCAAGAACAGGAAAAACGCGATCGCCCTTGGAAGATCAAATTACTCAACGATTGGCTGCATAACCGCGAGTCTGGATCGGTGCAGTTCATCCGCGATAACTACGGTCCCCAATGGCTCAACCGCGTCAAACCCAAGCATTTAGCCCAGTATTTTGCCGCCGAAATCTTGTCAGATCACTTAAAGCTGAGAGTTGGCGATCGCATCGAAGTCTCGAATGGACTTTGGGAGTGGGTGCAAGAGAATGGCCCTTGTACTCGTGAGTGGTTTGCTTGCACAGTGGTGAGGCTTTCTCAGCAGTCCGACAGCGACGGTTCGTACTACAACTGTACCATTCGTTTCGACAACGGCAGTGAGTACGAAATTCAAGGAATTTATCAGTGGAATCGCTACAACTGGCGTTGGCCGGCTTGAATTAAGCTGTTACGCCTTTAATTTGTCTACCTTCACACCCCACACCCCTTTCAAAAATTTTTATATCCAATTTAGATGCGCCGCAGCTTAAGGACTTCTGCTTTTTTGAATATGAGAAAGGTGCGATCGCTTCTGTTGAACTTCACCTGGAGAAATGCGATCGCACAAAATACCCTTGACCGGTCAATACCCAAGGCTTTAGCATAGTTATTACATCGCAAGAAAGATGCAATTTTCATTTATATGTGATATAGCGGATTACCGATTGCGAGTTCTACCTCCCACTGAAGCAAGTTGACCTGATTGTTTTGATAGCTCTTTATTACCCGGTTTACGGGATAGATGAGCCTCTCAAGCAGCCGTGTCTCTTCATCAATCTCATTGCTACGAGTAAAAAAAGGGATTTGAGATGAGGATGCCGTGTTGGGCAAAGGTCGCACGGCAAGTCTATTAATGCTCAACAGTTGGGATGTAGCTCTATACACATTCTTGTAGATGTTAGTTATTTCCGCTCAGGAGTAATGATTCCTGTGACAAATTTTGCTGTATGAAAAAGTCGATTCGGATCAAGAGATATACTTCTCTTTATCAAATTTTTAGTGTTTTTTTCGCGGTGATAGTATTTGCTAATATTTGCTC
>DATNQL010000834.1:0-1914 GCA_036704025.1 Stenomitos sp. | reverse complement strand
CAGGGAAGCGTGCAAAATGATGTTCCCTTTTGGGTGAAGCGTAGCGTGGGGAACTCCGAGTCAGAGGTAGCAGCGAGTCAAGGAGTGCTGGACTATTACGGCGCTGGGGATGCCGTTTTTGCCGCCGTACCGGGAAGCGATGAAGCCATTTCTCTCACCTGTACCCATCAAGGTTGTACCGTGCAGCACCAAGCGGATGGCAAGTTCCTGTGTCCTTGTCACGGCGCACTCTACGACAAGGAGGGGCGAGTCTTGGCGGGGCCGGCTCAACGGGATTTACCTCGCTTCCAAATTACTCAACGTCAAGATGAGCAAGTACAGTTGGTAGGGGTGCCAGGGATTGCGCCTTTACAGCCATCGGGAGAGACGATTCAGGCTGATTACTATGTGTTTGCCACCGATGTGCCTGGAGTCCAGCAGCTCTTTAAGCGGTGTGAAGGTGAGGTGAATCCACAGGTACAAACTCAGGTGGAGAAATTAAGCGTAGCAGATCCATTTGCCGTTGCCCGTTTCTGGTTTGACCGCGATTTTGACTGGGAACACAGCAATTTTACGTCGTTATCGGGTTATCAACTCACCGATAGCATCACGCTGTATCATCGAATTCAAGAGCAATTTATCGCTTGGCATGAGAAAACGGGCGGCAGTGTGGTGGAGTTACATGCTTACTGCTACAAAGAGAAACAATTCCCCAATCAACAAGCTTTGTTGACGAAATTTGAACAGGAACTTTATGAAATTGTCCCCTCTCTGAAACAAGCAACAATGCTCCATCGGGAACTGGTGAATCAGAAGAATTTTTCGGGTTATCCACCCGGAAGTTATGCGGAACGTCCCGAAACTGCCACCGATATTTCCAATCTGATTTTTGCCGGGGATTGGGTGAAAATGCCGTTTCCTTGTGGCTTAATGGAACGGGCGATTAGTAGTGGGTTACTGGCGGCAAATCAGATTTTGCAGCGAGAGGGGTTAAAGAGGCGATCGCTTCTGTCGGTGAATCCAGAGGGAATTTTGAAAATCTAGTGCAGCGTGGCGGAAATAACTATCCAGTTGAAAAAGGTTAAAAAGCTTACTGTATAGGCTTTCCTTCCTTCTTCCTTCTGCCTCCTGCCTTCTGCCTTCTTGCACTAGCTTATGGGGCGATTTTCAGTTGTGTTGACTACACAGGCTAGGGGCACAATATTATCGTGTCTTACTGTCATTACGTTGTCTACAAGCGAACATCATGCCATCTCCTTCTCTGACTACCCAAACTATTCATATTCGTCAGTTGGGCATTAATACCAATCATTGGTATGTCGTGGCACGTAGCACTGAGGTGCAAACCCAACCTTTAGGCGTCACTCTTTGGCATCAGCCGATTGTCCTTTATCGAAATTCTATGGGTGCCGTCCACGCTTTAGAAGACCGTTGTCCCCATCGGCAGGTTAAACTCAGTCATGGTCGCGTTATCGGCGATCGCATAGAATGTCAGTACCATGGATGGCAATTTCAGTCTAGTGGTGAGTGTGCCCTCGTTCCTTATTTAGCCGCCAATCAGAAACTACCCAACTGTAAAATTCGCTCCTATCCCGTCAAAGAACAAGATGGTTTTATCTGGTTATTTCCTGGGGATGTCGAGACGTTGGATTCAGCGCCAATACAACCGATGGGGGTACCAGAGTGGGAACATCTCAACTATATTGCCACTGTTTCGGTGATTGAATGCCAAGCCCACTTTTCGTATTTAATTGAAAACTTGATGGATATGTATCACGGACATTTGCATCAGGATTGGCAAGCATGGACGGATGCCGTCTTAGAAGATATTGAGGAAAAAGATAATCGGGTAGATGCCCATTATCAAGCCCAAAGTTATTACAAAATTGATAAAATTTGGTCAATTTCTCAGTTATTTTTCCCTGCCTTACGTCG
>DATNQL010000833.1:0-9828 GCA_036704025.1 Stenomitos sp. | reverse complement strand
TAGGGATTGAGTTGGCTCGGACAGAAACTCAATATCCTTGGAAAGTGCAATTTAACAATCTTCCCTTCTCGATTATTGCTGCGATTAAAGAGCAAGAACTTGAGCAAACTCCACCGATTAAATTAGTTCAACAGCTTCACTCCGTCCTCAATCAAGTTGAACCAGATATATTAGCGATCGCAGGTTATTCTTATCCATCCATGCTTTACGCTTTACTGTGGTGTATTTGCCATAGAAAGCCTGCCATTCTCCTCTCTGAATCTAAGGAAGATGACGCACCCCGTTCTGAGTGGAAAGAAATCTTTAAGAGGTGGCTTGTAAAAAGATACAAAGCCGCTTTGGTTGGGGGACAGCCCCACAAACGCTACTTAACTAAACTGGGTATGGCTCCTGATGCTATCTTCTATGGCTATGATGTAGTCGGAAATGACGCCTTTCATCCTAACAAAATTAGCATACATTCTAAACTCCTTGATAGACCTTACTTCTTAACAAGCAATCGCTTTATTCCTAGAAAAAATCTTTTGTTGCTTCTTTCTTCCTACGCCGCCTATCGCCAACTAGCAGGCTCTAATTCTTGGGATTTAGTGCTTTGCGGGGATGGTGAAATGCGTCCACAAATTGAACAATACATTTCCGAACTAAATCTGCAAGCCTTCGTTCATCTCCCTGGCTTTCTCCAGCAAGAGGAACTGCTTCCTTACTTCGCTCATGCTCGCTGTTTTATCCACGCTAGTATTCAGGAGCAGTGGGGATTAGTTGTCAATGAGGCAATGGCAGCAGGTTTACCCGTGCTAGTCTCAAACCGCTGTGGATGCTTTGAGGACTTAGTTATTGAAGGTGTCAACGGTTTTGGCTTTGATCCGGAGAATAGTCAACAGCTAACAGATTTAATGCTGAAAATCAGCTCAGAAGAGATTGACTTAGCCAAGATGGGTAACGCTGCACTCGAACACATCCGAAAGTTTTCTCCCGACTACTTTGCTCAAGGTTTAATGCAGGCTGTTGAGTATGCGCTAGAGCATCGTTAGTGTTTGCTTGCCTCCTCACATTAATTAGGATAGGCGGGTTGATATCCGGATAACGGCTGAGAATTTAGTAAAAGGATATAAGACTAAACCACTGTTGCGTCGCACTCTTCATGAGGATTTTACATGTCATCCCCGCTCTTGGCTCTGTCTACGGTGGCCCTTCCAAAGGTGTAGTTGAGCTAGTACAAATAATAGGCAGTCTTGGCATCAGCGTTGACATTGTAACTACCAACGCTAATGGTTCTACCAACCTAAATGTTCCGCTTCATACCTGGATTCCTGAAAAATATTATCGAGTTCAGTATTTTCCTTACTGGCACCTATTCGATTACAAAGTCAGCTTGTCTTTAACTAGATGGTTATTTGAACACGTAAACAAATATGACTTAGTACACACCCACGCCATCTTTTCTTACCCTGTTTTACCTGCCTACTGGGCTTGTCAGTGGCACCAAGTCCCCTACCTCGTAACCCCTCACGGTATGCTGGAGCCTTGGGCACTATCCTACAAAGCTCGAAAAAAGCACTTCTACTACTCCCTCTTTGAAAAGCCTGCTCTTGAGCGTGCCAATGCTATCCAAATGCTGGCATCTTCGGAAGCAGAGCGTATTAAAGCACTTAATCTCAAAGCTCCTACAGTCATTGTTCCTAATGGAATTCACCGTCAAGACTTTGAGCCATTACTAAGCCCAGAGCTTTTTTATCAAAAGTTCTCCCATACTCGCAATAAAACACTGATTATCTTTCTAGGTCGAATCGATCCCAAGAAAGGATTAGATTTGCTTGCTAGTGCCTTTGCCAAAGTAAACGCTCAGTTTCCTCAAACGCATCTCATTGTTGCTGGACCTGACAACATTGGCTTTCTCCCAACAGCTCAGAGCTACTTTGCAGAGGCAGGATGTCTAGAGGCTGTCACTTTCACAGGTATGCTTACAGGTTCCCTCAAATATTCGGCTTTAGCTGCTGCGAGTTTATATGTTGCCCCTTCCTATTCTGAAGGGTTTAGCGTGTCTGTCTTAGAAGGTATGGCATCAGGATTACCCTGTGTCATCACTACAGGTTGCAATTTTCCTGAAGCCGCAGCCGCTCAAGCTGCTCATGTTGTTGACATTGACGCTGATGAAATTGCCCTTGCTTTGATTCAATGCTTGAGCAATCCTCAACAAGCAAAAGAAATGGGTCAATGTGCTCGTCAACTCATCTTTGAACATTACACTTGGGAGTGCATTGCTGCCAAGATGATCGAAGTCTACACCGCTATTCTCAAAAACGATCGCCTTTCTCTATTCCCAGAAACAGCTCTAATTAATCCATGACACAGACTCTCAAACAATACGAATATTCTTACCAAGATAGCAACCTAACAAATGCTCATTCATTTTTAATGGCTCCGCTGCTATCAATGCTACCGCGATCTACTCATTCTCAAGGTCAAAAACTGCGGGTTTTGGATCTGGGTTGTGGTAATGGCAGTTTAAGTCATGCGATCGCACAGCAAGGTTATGATGTCGTTGGTGTTGAGGATTCCGAACAGGGTGTCACGATAGCGAAAAAAACCTTCCCTGATTGCCATTTTATCCAAGCCAGTATCTACGATTTACCCTACACAGACCTGCAAAACTCATTTGATGTTGTCATCGCTGTTGAAGTCATCGAACATCTGTTTTATCCCAAAGAACTCGCAAAAGCTGCCCGAAAATGTCTTAAACCAAATGGTCGCTTAATTCTTACCACTCCCTACCACGGATACCTGAAAAATCTTGTTCTTGCTCTTTCGGGCACAATGGATAATCACTTTACCGTTCTCTGGGATGGAGGTCATATTAAGTTTTTTTCCGTCAAGACTTTGAGTACTCTCCTAGAAGAAGAAGCTTATACAGATATTCATTTCAAATTTGCTGGGCGATTCCCCTATGTCTGGAAGTCAATGCTCTGTTCTTGTCAACGGATTTAAGGGCATAACAGATATTTGATTGACCCAAAGACTCAAAAAATCTGTCCTGTTAGCCGTGGCAATTTTTGTATAAGTAGCCAGAAAGATACACACAAAAATCTCCCGTATCGTTCCTCTTAGCTACTGATATAAATTTTATGAATCTTTACGGTGAAACTCAAGCCTACCCATTACCTCACGCTCTTTCAACTAGACATCTAGGCTTACTATCCGTAGTTATCTTAACTAAGAACGAAGAAGCTAACTTACCTGCAACTCTAGCCAGTTTACGAGAACTGGACGGAGAAGTTTTTGTGGTAGATTCTTACAGCACCGATGACACAGTAACCATTGCTCAAAAAGCCGGTTGTCAAGTCTTCGAGCATCCTTTTGAAAACCAGGCACAACAGCTCAACTGGGCTTTACAAAATCTGCCCATCACAACTCCCTGGATCATGCGCCTTGATGCTGATGAACGCCTCACACCTGAATTAGTGGAAGAGTTAAAACGAGTCTTACCTCAAACATCTGAAGACATCACCGGCTATCAAGTTAAGCGTCGTGTGTTTTTCATGGGACGCTGGATGCGTCATGGTGGCTATTACCCTACCTGGCTACTACGCATCTGGCGCACTGGATTGGGTACCTGCGAACAACGCCACATGGACGAACATATCGTTCTCTCTAGAGGCAAAATTGCGAATCTCCAACACGATATTATTGATGAAAATCAAAAAGGCTTAAGCTTCTGGACAGATAAGCACAACCGCTACGCCGATCGCGAAGTGAAAGATTTGCTGAGTGCGATGTTCACACAAAAGGATGACTTGTTGAAAGACGGTCAATTCTCTCAAGCCAGCCGACGGCGTTGGGTTAAGAGCAATTTGTATGGACGATCGCCTCTTTTCTTCCGTGCCTTCCTCTACTTTCTCATGCGTTACACCATCGGCTTAGGCTTCCTTGATGGGATAGAAGGGCTAGTTTTCCATTTCTTACAAGGTTTTTGGTATCGTTTTCTCGTAGATGCCAAAATTTATGAGTTACAGAAAAAGAACTCCATTGCTTAGCTGAAGTTCAGCTAACATAGCAGTAAAAAAGCACGTTGATGAAGATTTTCCGTCGCAACCGCAACGGATGCCGATTCCTTCTGTTATTGAGCTGCGCTTTCTTACTGTTGCTGCTGGGTATCATTCCCGTGCGACTAGCGATCACATCCTACCAAGCTCCCCACCCCCAAGCCATCCTCACCCTCGGCGGAGGTTCTGCGCGAGAAATCTTCACCGCCCAATTTGCTCTCAGCCACCCTTCTCTGGAAATCTGGGTATCTTCTGGCATACTTTCTGACGAAGCAAGGGCAATTTTTCGCGCCTATGGCATCCCACAGAGCAAAGTTCATCTCGATAGGCGTGCGGTCGATACGGTGACCAACTTTACTTCTCTAGTCGCTGACTTCAAACATCAAGGCATCCAGCACCTATTCCTGATTACCTCTGACTTCCACATGCCGAGGGCAAAAGCAATCGCGACTATCGTTCTCGGTAGCCAAGGCATTACCTTTACCCCCGTGAGTATCCCATCCGACAAACCCTTTGAATCTGAGTTCCATGTCCTGCGTGATGTCGTTCGCGCCTTCCTGTGGCTGGTTACAGGCCGCACGGGTGCCAGTCTCAGAATCTACGATTACCAAGCTTTCATCAGTATATGGGAGAACATCGGCCTTAAGGCAAGCTGAGTTCCTCTACAGGGCGAACAATGGCTGGAGTTTCCTGTTGTGGAGGCTGGAAGATGGCTTGGAGTGCTTTTTCCAAGGTTGGAGCCATGACAATGCGGTTCTCGTAAACCACAATTACCCTGACTAAAGTTGGCAGACTATTTTGCTCCGCTTCCAGATAAATCGGTTCCACATAAAGGAGCGATCGCTCAATCGGAATCACCAACAGATTACCCTGAACCGCCCGTGAACCCTGGCGATTCCACAAAGAAATTTGCTGAGAAATCACCGGATCTTGATTAATTAACGCTTCTATTTGCTCTGGCCCATAGACTAATACCTGCTTAGGAAACTGATACAGTAGCAGGTTACCGTACTGGTCACCATCAGAACGAGCCGCCAGCCATCCAATTAAGTTATTGCGCGTCACCGGAGTATAGGGGTGGAGCAGAATAAACTCTTCTGAGGTGGCGGTTGGCAGTCTCATGATCAGATAGTAGGGTTCCACCGGTTGCGATTTAGCCGCGTAAATCTCTTGGGGAATCCGCCACTGGTCTTCCCGATTGTAGAATACCTGCGGGTCGGTCATATGATACGTTAGCAACCGTTCTGATTGGGCGCTGAAAAAGTCCAGAGGATATCGGATATGGCTCTGTAGGGTAACGGGCATGGCGCTTAGGGGTTTAAACAGTCCCGGAAAAACCTTGCTCCAGCTCGTAATAATTGGGTCTTGAGGGTCGGCAACGTAAAAGTCAGTGGAACCGTTGTAAGCATCGATGACGATTTTGACAGAATTACGGATGTAATTAAAACCATATTTGCCTGGGTCAGAGTAGGGATAGCGATCGCTAGTCGTATAAGCATCGACAATCCAGTAGAGATAATTCTCTCTCTGAGTACCATCTGAGTTCCCAGCACCGGCAGCCACTAAATACGGTTCGCGGTCATACTGAAGAAATGGAGCGATCGCCCGAATCCGTTGATTAATGTTGCGGCGGAACAGCAGCTTGGTTTGGGGTATAAAGTCCCGTGTCAGCAACATTTGCCAGTCTTTAAGATACTGAGCAAACAAAACCCTACGCCACAGAGAACCAATGGGGATACCCCCCGTGCCGTCGTAGCTGTTATAAACATTTTCATCCCCACTAGGGTAGTCAAATTCCCTGACTCTCGTGGAAGTCATCACATAAGTATTGGCAATTTCTCCGTAGTAAATTCGAGGCGCACCAATGGGAATACTGTCCCGAATCAGAAGGCTGGATGTCGTTAAAGCGCCCTCAACCCCTCCATCTGCACCTGTACCAATATCCTTCACGAAATAAGCTGGGAGTCCCCCTTCGGCAACTGTATTGACGGGACTAAGAGTAAAACCATAACCGTGAGTATAAATTAAGTGTTGATTAACCCAGGTTTTTGCTTGCTGGGGCACACCTTGATAGTCTAATTCCCTCGCAGAAATAACGACTTGCTGTCGTTCAGTCGTGAACGGTTTCGTCGGAGCAATATTCGTTTTTTCGATTTCTTGCCCTTCGTCTTCCGTTCTGGGTGCAATAGGAGAATCCCCCGTTGCCGCTACTTTCAGGGTGTAACGGTCAATATCCGCATTGGGAAATCTGTAGTAGGGTCGGATTTGTTGCAACTGACGGTTAGTTTGTAAAATTGGGCGCGTATCCCAGAGTCGGATATTACGAATTGTCAATTCGTTTTTATTGAGGATGTCGGCAGTCAGACTGCCTTGGGGATTAAATGTTTCAACTTCAATATCTTCTAGGTCAAATGCAGCTCTGGTGAGGGCAATACTGCGAGCAATATAAGGTCGTTCAACGGCTATTTCATTGGGTTCAACCCTGAAACGTTGCACAGCGGCAGGTAAAACCACACCTGCAACCACACTCACCCCTAGGTACACTCCCAAGGCGATCAGTTCCCTGCGTCCGCTGGTTTGGAAATGCCGGAACCAAAAAATCGTCTGTACAAACAGCCAAAGGGCGATCGCTACCGTTAAGAGGCTCAGCGCTGTATTCACGGGTAATTGAGCCGTGACATCAGTATAGCTAGCACCATAGCTAACGCCACGGGTGGAATACAGTAATTCGTAGCGCGACAGCCAATAGCGGATAGCGACTATTGCCACTGTTCCTGCTCCTAAGGCGTACAAGTGACGCAGTTGACTTTGAGAAAATCCGGGAAATTTCCCCTGGGAAAAACTATCACCTGAGAGCAGATAAATCAGCAATACCGCCACTAAACCAAATAGAAAAAGCCCCCCTAACCAAAAGTCAAATAGCTGCCAAACCGGAAAACTAAAGATATAGAAGCTGATGTCACGACCGAAGAGTGGCTCATTAGCTTCAAAGAGGGTGGGGTAGAAGTACAGTAAAATCCGACTCCATTGGGCGGATAAAACCAGCGCAAAGAATAAGGACAGGACGGAAGCGATCGCGGTTAACCAAAACTGGGGATTCACAATTAGGGCGACTACAACCACCACCAGTACCCCAATCTGCCAAATCTCTTTGTTCCACGGTTGCTGAACCAGTGCTTGTACGGACGTCCAATCCAAGGCGTGTGGAAGTGGCGGCGTAACATTAAGCCGGCTCATGTCCCGATGCCAAAGCGAGATGCCAATCGGCGCGTAGTGCAGCAGCATCACCCCTACCAGTAAGCTGAGCAAGAACACCGCGACTAGGAGCGATTGCATGTTCAGCGGCAGAGAAGACTGTGGAATATCGGCCTGAAATGCGGTTCCTGTGCCTTCTCTCATGAATCGAGGGGCTTTCTGGGGTAACGGATGCCGCCTTAATTTCATCCTGGCAAGGCGCTGGCTACTAACCGTAGGTTCCTCATCTGCCAGTCTAGATATTAAGCTGGTGTCGGAATACTTAAACCGATGGGCAACAGACAAGTTTCCCAGTAAAAAGCCAGCCGATGTAACGCACACTATGACCCATACACCAAGCTGACATGCCAAGCGTTTGAGGTACGTGGGTAAGTAACCCAGTTCGTTGAACCATAAAACCTCGGCTACCAGGTGAGACAGCAAATCCCAAGCGAACCAGACGCCCAGTAGCACAGTAATAAATCGAAAAATTGGGTTCCTGAAGGGTCTGCGTTGGTCATTCGTCATGGTCAAAGAGTTGAAGGTTTGAAAGTTGAAGGTTGAACGTTGAAAAATTGCTCCTAGTTTTCTAACCTTTAACCTGCAACCTGTTAACCTTCAACTTGCACCTTTGTAACTAACTAAATTGCTCTCCCGTATCCAAGTTGAAGAGCATTTGTAACGATTGCATGGCTCGGCGTCTGGCTTCGATATCTTGCTCTGCTCGTAACTGTACCATTGGGTCGTGGAGAATTTTATTAACGATACCCCGTGTTAACGCTTCAATGATTTCTTGATGTTTTTCAGCAAATTCTGACCCTAGGCGCGATAAGGCTTTTTCTAACTCTTGTTCGCGGATGGTTTCTATTTTGTCGCGCAGGCAGCTAATGGTACTCACGGTATCGAGCGATCGCCACCACACTTCAAATGCTTCTACTTCTTCGTCTAAAAGCACCTCGGCTTCCATTGCCATTTTGCGGCGGCTTTCTTGGTTCTGCGCCACGACGGCTTTTAAGTCATCCACATTAAAGGCTTGTACGTTTTCTAGCTCATTAACATCCGCTGCCACATTACGAGGCACGGAGATATCAAACAACATCAATGGCTGATGTGGCTCCAGTATGGCTTCCAGCTTCGCCCGATCAAGCAACGGGTCAGTGGAGGCGGTACTGGTAAACACCAAATCTGAAGCGGCGATCGTCCTCATCATTTCTGAAAGGGGATAGAGTTCCAGCCCCGCGTCTGGAAACTGGTTGGCTAATTCTTTGGAGCGTCCCTGAGAGCGATTGATAATCGAGATAGTTGCCGCCCCTTTTGCCAAAAGGTGTTGCACCAGCAAGCGGGACATCTTACCCGCACCAATAATCGCGACGCGGCAGGCGGCTAAGTTCTGCACTTTCATCTGAGCCAATTCCACTGCCGCAGAACTAATGGAAACCGCACCTGTGCCAATGCTGGTTTCAGTACGGACTCGCTTGCCTGCGGTCAAAGCCTGTTTAAACAGCCGATTGAGTAGGCGTCCGATCCCCTTATACTGCTGACCGAGTTTATGAGTATTTTTGACCTGGGCTAAAATTTGCCCTTCTCCCAACACTAAGCTGTCAAGGCCGGCTGCCACCCGCATCAGATGCATAACGGCATCTTGATGCAACAAAATAAACAAATGATGACGTAGCTGATGCAGGGGAATTTGACCTAATTCTGAAAGAAACTGACTCAATTCTTGAACGCCCTGTCCAGTTTCTGTGGCAACAATGTAAATTTCTAGGCGATTGCAAGTGCTGAGTATGGCGACTTCTTCAATGTGTGGGTAACTACATAGCTGTTGCGTTATGCTTTCCACTTTCGCTTCTTGAATGCTCAGTTTTTCCCGAACTTCAACCGGCGCTGTCTTGTGGCTTAGACCTACGACTGCGATATTCATGTGCTCTCCAACTATTTGTCGTCTTGGCGGCCAGATTTAACGAGGTTTGTCAACTTGTCAATATATGAGGGAGGGTTCAACCCGTATAATCTCAAAAATTTAGACTTATCTAACCATCGAGTCAACTGCTTCACCCACGAGGGAATGAAACTTTTGCCTAGCCAAAATTCTTGGCTTTAACTCTCTTGCTAATTGACCGTAGCCCTAAAAGGGTCTCCGAGTCAGACGATGCTTCTCGTGCCTGATCCCCTGATCAGGATGTCTGAGACCTGTCAAAAGTTGCTTTGCTCCCTCCAGACCCTCGTATGAACTCCGGCCTTGAACAGGGAGAGCCTCTTCTTAAAGTCCCCCTGTTTAAAGGTTAAGGGAGATTGTGGGACTCTGAGCGTTTAAGCCTTGCGATTATGATTGTTCAGACATCCTCTGAGAAACCCAAACTCTATACATGACCATGACTTGTATCTTTCAGTTGGGTTTTGAAACTGTTTCCCTATTCAGCAATAGCGGATAGTTTTCTGCCTTGGTTAAACGGGTGGACTCAGCTTCTTTGCCACTTTCCTGTCTACCTCCTTGGGGGATAGGGTTTCCAGGCGGGAAGAATTCATAATGTATTTCTGAAGTTAAAGGGTG
>DATNQL010000832.1:0-1504 GCA_036704025.1 Stenomitos sp. | reverse complement strand
GCCTTGGCACCCATTGGATTATCGGATGGAGTTTACCCTTGGGATATGCGCCAGATTGAAGTGAAAAATGGCACAGCACGACTAGCTGATGGTACCTTGGCGGGGACAACGCTGCCGTTATTGGTGGGGGTAGAGAATTTGGTGCAGTGGGGGATGTGTGGAGTAGAAGAAGCGATCGCACTGGCTACGGAAGCCCCTCGACATGCGATCGGTCTACCTGGAATGGCTGTGGGTCAAGCCGCAAGGTTGTTGCGCTGGCATTTGGATGAAGTGACATCTAAACTCACCTGGCAACGCTTAATACGGAAAAAACTATGAACCATTGAAGTGGCGTTTTTGCAAGCCCACCAAGACGGAATAATTCGGTTAATCACCCGATGGATTGCATAAGAAGTAGAGGTTAGGGAGATAAGTACTACAGGTACTGTCTACTCCTGAGTACGACCCATGTTGATTAACGAATTGCTCATCAACCCCTTAGTCTTCTTCCGGATTATCGTCATTGTCATCGCCTCGGTTTGCCTCCACGAACTCGCTCACGGATGGGCGGCTGTTAGCCAGGGCGATGATACACCTAGAAAAACGGGTCATTTGACACTCAATCCAGTCGTTCACATGGGTTGGTACTCTATCATCTTCCTGTGTATTGGTGGCATTTGCTGGGGTCAAATGCCTGTGAATCCATCTAAGTTTCGCTCTCCCAAGTGGGGCAATATTCTGGTATCTGCCGCAGGGCCATTACTCAATCTCGCTCTGGGGCTTTTGTTTCTAATACTGCTCAAAGTATCTTTCAGCTCACCTTTAGCGGGAATTGTCAGTTCCCAATTTCTTTTGCTAGGGGCACGCATCAATTTGATATTGTTTCTGTTTAATCTTCTGCCCATTCCACCCTTAGATGGGTTTCATGTGTTTAGTGAATTTTTTCCTAGCTTTAAGCCGCTGGAAAACAGCCCTTATGGGTTGGTGGCTTTAATGATTATTTTTACGGGTGGTTTTGCATCTGGATTGGGTGAGATTGCCGATTTAATGATTAGAGCTGTGAGTGGGATGTGATGAACTCAATAGTTTTGCGATCGCGCTAAATTGTTAATTCAAGGACGCGGAGAAAGAATTCAGACTGTGACACTCACCCCGTCTGCATTCGAGCGACTGAATCTTCGATTCAGTCGAGGTCTCAAACCCTTGGGACTTACGTCCCCGCATCTCCGCATCTCCGCGTCTCCGCGTCTCCGCGTCTCCGCGTCCCCGCATCCCCGCGTCTTCTCGATGATGGTAACAAAGACAATCTTGCTCTTACCCTCAACCCCCACTCCGACACAGGGAGGAGCCGGAGCAGGATTCCCCCTCTATCGGCAACAACTGGTAAAGTAGGTAACCGTCCCCAATTCCTCATGACAATCCAACTGTATGAACACACTTGATGACAAAACCGTTGTCAAAGAATATTTCAATGCCACGGGATTTGACCGTTGGCGGCGGATTTACGGCGATGGCGAGGTGAATA
>DATNQL010000831.1:0-4940 GCA_036704025.1 Stenomitos sp. | reverse complement strand
AGTGAAACAAATCGGCACAGTGGTTTTGTAGATTCACCCCTTCCCGCGCTGCGTCAGTCGCAATCAGAATGCGGAGTGGATGCCGAGAGGGGTCGGCATTAAAGGCTCGTTTGATTTCCTCACGGCGGTCTTCGCTGATGCCACCGTGAAAGACATCAATGCGATCGCGTTCTCGGTTGGAATTTGCGATCGCAGACTGAAGCTGCTGTTGGAGGTAGCGTTTTGTGTCGGTGTATTCGGTAAAAATCAGTACCCGTCGTTCTGTCCACGCCGCATCGGGTTGACCCAGATTAGGACAGAGATTTTCACGAATCCATTCTATGAGCCTTTCAACACGGGGGTCTCTCTGGTAGCGAACCGCATTAGCCACTTCGGTCATGTCTTCCAGAATTTTCAATTCGCGCTCCGTAAGACCATCGGCGGTAGCATACCCACTGGCTGCTTCCATTTGAGCGTCTTCTTCTGCCTGTACTTCCTCTTCAGAGAGTGCTGCGCGATCGTCATCAGAACCAGGCGACTCTGAAAGTAAGGGCAGATTCTCAAGACGAATCTTAGAACGCTTCGTGGATTGCCGTTCTAAAGCCGTGCGATGTACTTTTAAGGTACGAGCAAATGCCTCAATCGAAGAAAGCAGACGCTTCTGGAGTGAGGTGATAACCAGCATTGCTGCCGCCTGTTTTGACCGAGATTCGTCCCTCAGACGCTCTTCACGCAAAGTGCGGTACTCTTGCAACAGTTGAGATAGCTTTAGCTCTGGTGCATCGTCTGGAAGGTCATCAATAACAATGGGAATGACTTGACGTTCGGGAAAGTCATCGCCAATCTCCCGCAAATCTCGCTTCAAGCGGCGCACCATGACTGTATCGAGAAGTTTGCGATCGCGCACTGGCACGCCTCGACAAAAGCGCTGAGGGTCGAGGATTTCCAGTAAAGCGGCAAAGCTGTTGGAATGACCGTTGTGGGGAGTGGCAGAGAGAAACAGCTTGTGTTCAAACCGAGGCGCTATCTCTCGAACCGTTCGCGTTAGCTGCGAATCAATGGCATACTTAGCACCACTCGCCGGAGCCGCGTTGTGAGCCTCATCGAGGATTAACATAGACCCAGCGGAAAAGTCTCCAAGCCAATCTCGTAGTGGTGCCGCATAAGTCTCATCCCGCAGCAGGGCATGAGAAATAATAAAGCGAGTGTGAGTCGTCCAAGGGTTAATCCCATAACCGCGTTCTTGACGACGGGCAGCGACAAATTCGCGATCGAAAATCATGAAGGTGAGTCCGAAGCGGCTCTCCATTTCCTCTTGCCACTGTCGAACTACTGATGGCGGACAGGAGATAATAACGCGCCTCACTTTTTGCCGCATCAGCATCTCGCGCAGGATGAGTCCCGCCTCAATGGTTTTCCCCAAACCTACATCGTCAGCAATAAAAAGACCGACTCTAGGCATGAGCAGTGCCTTACGAAGCGGCTCAAGTTGATAGGCTTTTACCTCAATCCCAGCGCGGTAGGGTGCCTGGAACAGCTTCGGTTCTGTTGAGGTAACGCAGTTCCAGCGCAGTGTATGCAGGTAGGCGGAAAAGAGGCGTGCCTCGTCAAAACCTCGATTAGCAATGGACTCCCATGAGGTTGCGCCTATATACTGAGCATCAACTTCTCTCTCCCAGAGAACTTCCAGTGCTTCTCCGAGTGCATCGTCATCAAGACAGGAAAGACGTACCAAGGTATCTTCGGTTGGAGACGGTTTAGGCACCACGTCTTCCACGAGATACTGGCGCGAGCGAACACGAACAATTTGTCCGGCTTCAACGTTTGTCACCTTGCGCTAGCCCCCACTCGCTTTCATACTGTTCCAGCAAATCTGAACCGCTCTCTCCCATCTCCTTCACCATCACCTTAATCTGCTTCAGTATGATCGGCAAAGGCTTTGTCTTACCCCGCTCCCAGCGATTCACAGACTGAAACGACACCCCCAGAACTTGGGCAAACTCTACTTGAGTCAGCCCCAGGCGCTTCCGGATTTCCTTCACGAGTACGGCAGTTGATAACGGTTCGGTTACGGGCATGGCAAAGATGCCTCATAGGTTCTTCTCATCGAACTTAACCTAAAGGCATCGTCTCGCACATGGTATATTCACTGAATTTTGAAGCTTTGCCCAAAAAATAATAAGAGAGTCCGTTGTGCGGCTCTCTCGATCATCAGGGTGCATCTAATAACCTTATTATTACGCTTCGGGATGGAGGGCGTCACCCCCTATTTATGAATTGTTGATGAAGGGTGAGTGTGCGATCGTCTCTCTTGACTCCTCTCAAGAGAATGGACAAAGGTGTTTGAGGCATTATAAAAATTTCCAACAAAAAGCTACCTATTGCACAAAGCGAGCAAAAAGGCTTATTTTTTTATTTAGGGAGTTTTTGAACGACTCTTGCGGCGACTAAGTCGTCGGTTCCCCTATTTAGTTTAGTAGTGTCAATTTTATCACAAAGTAAAGGTCAACATGCAAAATTATCACAAGTTTTTATAACTAATCAAAAGCCAGCGCAGGCAAAAATCTTGGGGGATTTCCTGCACTGACTTGGAGGTGTTGGTGCTACCCAACTTTAAGCCAAACTTCTTTATTAAAGTTTGCTTGGCAAAAATACATTTCTAGGGTAGCGCAATCGCCTCCTTCACCACAACTATTAGGAGGACTAAATGACTGCTACACAACTATTTCCGAATGTCAAGAATTTGAGTGATCGCCACTTCACTGAACTGGTGGAACGCCGGGGACTAGATCGCAAATGGATTGAATTTAACTGCCGTTCGGTTACCGTAGAGCAAGCCAGCCAACGCCTGGGCTATCCAGCCAAATCCGCAGGCATCTTGCTTGAAGGTGTGGGGATTCAGATTCAATTTAAGCCCAATAAGCCTTGGAAAAAAGAAGGCGAGAAGAAGGCAGCAAAATACCGCTCACCGCTGGGTGATTACGATGCGATGCTCCCCATTCACCCAGATGACCCAACCTATTGGGATGACTTAGAAGCGCTCAAAGCCAAGTGCTACCAGGTCGATGGGCATCCCTGCCTGGTGCTAGGAGAAGGATTCTTTAAGGCTCTAGCCGGATGTTCTAACGACATCCCCACGCTCGCGCTCCTGGGCGTCGAGATGGGCTTGACCAGTGCTAAAGCAGATATCCAGGGCAAACGCTACTTGGTTTCGCTACTAGAGAAATTTGCCTGTGCTGGATTCGGTTTCATCATCGTTTTTGATGCCGATTGCGTGACCAACAAGGCCGTACTTTGGGCGCTGCGAAAGCTTGCCGAACAGCTCTTAAAATTTAAAGTACCCGTCTACTCCGCGACGGGTCTGTGGAGCATAGAGCAGGGCAAAGGCATGGATGATTATATCCAGAATAACGGAGCCGATAAATTCAAACGCGACGTGCTGGGAAATGCGATCGCGTACTCCGACTGGCTCAAAATCCAGAAACTGGAAGGTCAGTTTAACGAAGACCAAGGCAAGAAGCCTCCGTCACCTCGGCAACTCGCTCTGGAGTTAGCGGAGAAGCATCAACCTGAGTGGGCATTCCACAACGAACAGAAGGTTTGGCGCATCTACAACGGCAAGGTTTGGGAAGACATTGAGGAGGAAGCCTTTCAGCAGGTCGTTTATGGTGTTATCAAATCGATGGGTATCCAGTGGGATTTACCCGTTTACATCGATAACACGATCAGGGTGCTCAAGTATGAGCTGTTGGTTAAAACATGGACACCCTTTGATCGCAAACGGTATATCGCCTTCAATAACTGCGTCCTGGATACCGAGACAGGCGAACAATTAGACCATAATCCGGGCTTCCGCTTCACGTCTCATTTGCCCTATGACTACAGTCTGTTGAGGGACTACAAAGATGACCCACTGGTGGCGCTTCAGCAGCAATGCCCCCACATTTATGAATTCATGGCGAGAGCAATGGGAGGCGATGCCAAACGCATCCTGAAACTGCTAGCCATCATCAATGGCGCTATCAAGTTCCGCTTCCACGACCTCCAATATTTTGTACATCTGGTTGGCAAACCAGGAACTGGAAAAGGTACCTTCTCTCGAATTTTAGAGAAGGTAGTTGGCAAGGCCAACACCGCCAACTCCAGCCTCACGGCTCTCTCAGAAGGCACGGAAATTGCCGCTATTATCGACAAGCAGCTAATCATTTTCCCCGATGAGCGCAAGCAGGTCGGGGTTGAAACACTGCTCAAGCTGACGGGCGGCGATAAGGTACGCTACAGAGAAATTTACAAGAAGCGAGGCGAGGCTTATTTCTTAGGGCTGCTGCTGGTATTGAGTAATAATCCTGTTTTCGCTGGCGACACTACAGGCATAGACCGCCGCCTTTCGCTCGTTCAGTTCCTCAATCCAATTCCCAAACAGTTACGCAGCTCCAGCGCCGAGCAGTTGTTTGAGGCAGAAATCCCGGCGCTAATTCCTTTAGTACTCAGGCTCAAAGATTCTCAAGTCACCAGCCTCATCAAGGGACTGGGTGACGACGAGATTCCAGAATTTAAGCAGCAAGAGTGGCTGATGAAGATGCAGGTCAACTCGCTGGCGGCTTGGGCGAACGAGAATCTGATTCACGACCCAGAGGCCAGTACGGCTGTTGGTGATGGACGTAAAACCGAATCAGGCTACAATACCCAGACTTTGTTTGGCAACTATCGGGATTACTGCGAAGCCTCTGGAGTTAAACAACCATTCCAACTGATATCGTTCTCAGGCTCTTTAATCGACCTTTGCACCGAGGTGCTGGAATGGTCGGGCATAGAGAAGGTGAGAACGAATGCGGGGATACGCATCAAAGGCTTGAGGCTACGGCAACAGTCCGATGATGATGATATTCCCAGGATTGATGAGTCCTTTGCTGCCGTGCAGGAAGTGAAGGATAGTGTAGACCCCAGTGTAGGGTTAGAAC
>DATNQL010000830.1:0-7476 GCA_036704025.1 Stenomitos sp. | reverse complement strand
TGCTCAACCTTCCTCCTGAAGCAAGATGATCATTCTAGTTTCGGTGGCGTTTGAGTATTATTACTTACCATCAACCGCAATTATCCACTTCCATCAGCCCCAGCCATCCTTGTGACAGTTGTGGGTGCGGAATGTGGGTTGAATATCAGCACCCGTTGCTCAATATCACTTTTCGCCGGGTTCCGCCCCACGCTCTCGCAACTGTTCAACCTCATCTAACAACCGTGCGATCGCTCCCCCTAACGTTGCCGCCTCAGTTTCCAACATATACTTGGAAAGCCGCTCCCAAGTATCAGGAGTCAAGCGCACTAAATAATCACAGCCAACCCCACTCGTGTAACTAACACCCTCTTCCCGGCTCAGCGAACGTTTGCCCTTCACTTTTGACGGACGGCTTCCCGTAATTCGAGACTTCATAATCGCTTTAGCTTCGTCCGGTTCCCGCTTTGCCACCTCTGCCAGTTCCAAAGTATCCCTTTTCGTCAATTTGGCATCGCGGCTGAGGATATACCGTCGAGTCTCCTCCCCTAACATTTCGAGCAGAGCGTCCACTGCTAGCGCGAATTTAGCATCCCGCTCAATAGTGGCACGACTCACCTTTAACTCACTTGCCAATCGCTGAGCCGTTTGAGCAGTTCTCTCATTTTGAGGGATTTGCATTTTCCTGTACTGATTGGCACCCATTCCCCCTCGCGGCTTCTTCTGTTGCAGATACCGCAGACCCCTCAAATAGCTTAAAGCTTCTTTAGTCAGGTTGCGCCTGCTCAGTTGATTGTTGATAATCCAGTTCCGCGCGGCCTCCCAATCAGGCAATTCAATCTCAACCGTCTGGAAATCAATGCCATGCTGAGAGCAAATTTCCCAACGGTTGTGTCCATCGAGCAAGATGTCATGTCCTGCCCAAACTACTAAAGGGTCTCGGCATCCTTCTTTTATCAGGTTAGTTTCCAACTGCCGCCGCTCATCCGTTGAGAGAGGTGGAATCAGATTCTTGAACTCAGGATCGATCCGAAGGCTCTTAGGGGATACTCGACCTCTGGTAAGAACAGAGCCTTCCTGGGAAATTTTGACTCCAGAACGTCTATCATCAAGGTTCAGATTCATCGCTTCTCAAACCCAGCATCTCTGGGGTCAGTAGGCTAATGGGTGTTCCAGTTGCATGGTGAGGGACTATCAGAAGCAGGGGGAGCAGGGAGAACAGATGATGCAATTGAAATGCATATCCTTTTAGGAAGCTGAAGAGAGAGAAATGGCTACCCTTGCGTTCACTTCTTTGACTAGCAGCACCTTCAGTGATTGGCTAAGTGGCTAACCGTACCCAGTCTGTGGGATACCATTCGGCTTTCCCCGTGTAGGCACAACGGACAGGTACGAGATTGGGTCGAGGTTGTGCGCCCAGTTCTGGGTATTGAGCGGGGTCAATAACCCATGCACGTCCTCCAGTCTGGTGGTAGCTCAGTATTACTGAGTCATTAACTTTGAACCCATTCCAGGAAGGAGTAGAGCCAAAAGACAGGCAAGCCCCGTTAGCTGGTTCAGCAGATGCGTCCAATCCATCGACTCCTGCAATAGGCTGTTCCGCCTCAGTGTTTGCCACTCCATCTGTAGTGAGGTCGGCAGGAGGCATATTGGTGTGGTGGCGTTCAAATCCTGTGTCAATTACGTCAATCGAAGTGCAAGAGGCTTGCATTACTTCAGTTTCAGGAACTGACAGCTCTGTCAATTTCCTGTCAATGGTGTCAATGCTCTCCTCCGATATCTGCACTGGCATCTGATACGAAGTTGCGTTCAAAGAGCTAACTTTCTCTCCCCCCGCTTCCCCCGCTCTTCCAGCTTTCGCATCTACTACGATTGAACGTAACTCGGTATGAGCCTCTTCAATTATCCTTAACTCCTGTGATGAGCCATTCATTGACGTATCCGTTTGGATTGTTGACAATTGACGACCTGATTGACACGCTGCATCAATTGAGTCAACCCCACTCGTATCAGGAAACTCAGCGGCGGAATTGACGAATTGACCGTTGCTGGCGGTGTTGCTTTTCCCATTTCTGCCTGAAGGTGAGGCATTAGATGGTGTGGGGACATAAACCATAGAAGCGTCCTCTCCAGTCACGCAACCATAGCCAGCATTAGCCAGAGTCTGCAACAACTGGCGAATCTGGTCAGTTGCCATTTTTCTGAGGTCGCGAACCCCGCTCTTGAGGGCAGAAGCCGTTGCGTTACCGACTCGTTCGACAAACTTCTGTATTTTCAGAGCGATCGCAGCCAGCCCTGAATCGGGAGAATTATGGGTATGAATCAGACGGTACTGCCAGAGGTAGTAAGCCGCTAACTCAATCGCTTTCTCCATCGTGTCGCCACTAATCGCCTGAGACGGTCTTTCGCCCCGGAGTACGGCATTGACAACGTGTAACCACAAAGCTAGTCGAGCCGTGTAAGCTTCAATCTTAGGGAAGGCTAGCTGTAACCCAAAGGCATCTTCACACTGCTGAGCATCCACCAGTTGGTGCTGCCAAGTCTCCAGCAGTTGCATCGCCTCGTAGCTCAATAGGTAATCCTGTTCGGGGACTTTCCCCAACTCCGTATACAAGTAGGTCAGGGCGTCAGAGATTCCGGTGTCCTTGTCTTCTCTCAACAGACGCAGGTAGCGTAGAGGTGTTTTTGCTGCACAGAAGAGCCAACGGGCAAAGCTGCCGTTGAAGTCGTTATGATCGCCCATTAGCTGGGCTAGAACTTCCCACTGGTAGCCCCCAGTGCGAGAGACGGCAGAACGAGGCAAACAGACGGACTTCTCGGCTCGGTCATACAGAATAGCAGAGCCGTTCCACTGGTCGAGTTCAGCTTCCTCATCCGCACCGTGTCCCCCCCGATACTGGTTGCGGGATTTGGTGTTGCCTGCCAGTTCATCTCGATAGTAAAGAAGTCCTCTGGGGTTCTCGCCGTGGATGTGTTGCAGGGTTTCTAGGGTAATGTCTTTAGTCAAATAGCGTTTGCGAGTGGGGGCTTTACTGGGTTCTTCTGGAGTTTCTTGCCGTGACTTTTTGCCCTTGTTCAGTTCTCGTTCGGCTCGATAGTCTTCTAAATCGATGCGAAAGGATTCGTAGGCTTCAGTTTCCAATGCCACTAAGGGGTCTAAAATGATTCGCTGAGCTGGAGTTTTCATGGCACCAGAGTTAGCCACGATCGCAGTCCAGAAGACCATTGGTTGGCTGTATTTAGCACTGGGCTTAATGATGACTCTGGCAGCAGTCCCCACTCGACTCGCAGCAGCGGGTAGCAGGGTAGTGAAGAGAAATTCTGGAGCCGTGGGCATGGCTCTCGCTGTCTCTATCAGTGTCTCTGCAAACCAGGCTTCTAGGTAGCGGTTGAGGTCTAAGTGAGTGCGGCGAGTCTTGAGCAGACTAGAGAGTTTCTTAGCCGCTTCGGCTTGGTCAAGAAGCAAGTCCACTTCAATCGCCAGGGACTTCGCCAACTTCTCTACATCTCGGTAGGGAAATCCGGTAGCAGCAGCTAAATCCATCAGTGCTGCATCCCGCACAGAGGGGGTGTCGTAGCGGTTGAGAATTTCCAGGATTTTGTCGCGCAAGGAGAACGCTGTCAAGGGTCGATAAGCAGATGCAGTTGGACGAACCTGAGCTTGTTGCCGCTCGATTTCAGCCGTTGAGACGGCTGTAGCTGCTGCGGCTTCAAAGTCTGACCAGGTATAACCAGCATCCAAGGCATTACTTACATCCCAACCTGTTACATCACACGACGATGGCATGGGAACCTGGGCAATCCGTCCTCGCTCTCCTAGAGCTAAGGCAAGTTTTTTCGCTCCTGCATCACCAGGGATGGTTCCATCTTGGCGGGGTTCGTCGTTGCGATCGAAGAAAATGGTGACAAGACCGGGGAGGCGGTCAAGTTGTTCTTGTTTGGGGACAGTACCACAACCCCCAGTAGAACAGCAGACAGCAATCTTAGCCCCGCACTGATGGGCTAACCACCCCAATCGCATTGCATCCCATTCCCCCTCACAATACCAAGTCGCTTCGGCATCTTCTGGACGATAGGTGAACCAAATGGTCACAGGTACGCCGTACTGACACCACTTACTCACATATGGGGGTCGAGCCTCCCCAACCAACCAAGGTGCAACCCGCATCTTCTTGTAAAACTGCCCCGGTTCGTCAGCAGGAATATAGATACTGACTGACCAATAACACTCGCGGGAGTCTGGTTTGTTTTCATCCAGGGTAAGCCAGCGTTGGTCTAGACCCAAGCGGTAATGCTCGATCATTTCGCGAGTAAAGCCACGCGCTTCAAGCCATGCCAATGCCTGTTGCTGAGGAGTCCCCTGATGGTGCAGCAGTCGCTCGACTGATTGTTGCACCTGCTTTTGGGATACAGTGCGTTGTCTAGAGGGGGGTGGTGCAACTGACGGCTGACGTACTCGATACGGCAGCGAGCTAGACAGGTTCATCGCCTGACCTGGTGGTGGAGCACCTAACACTGCGCGGATTTGCTCTGGAGTACAACCCCGGTAGCACCAGTATTTGCCGTCTGCATTGACAAACAAGTTTTTTTGTCGCTTTTTGCCGTCCTGTTCGCAACCAGGGCAAGAAGCCCGACCTTTAGCATCAAAATCAACCCAGTCTCGAATGGAAAAGCTTCCAGGTGTAACTTTCATCGTAAATGCTCTCCTCCGTGAATTTTTGAGGTTACGGAGCTGGAACAGCATGAGAATTACGACCGCTCACACTTACTATCTGGCTGAAACTTTGCTAAAGTTGAGCTACATATCAAAGCTGCTAAACTTTGTGGCTCAACTTGGTAACTCGCAGGTGGTATTGCGTAGTTCCAAGCCCAGTGATTGTAAGTTGTGAGAGGGCGCGAGTCTTCGCTGCTTTCTCCGGCTTATGAATTTTTAAGGTAATAACACATCGGCGTCAGGAATCTCGCAATAGGTATTCTTGACGCTTTTATGTTGTCTGAGTCAGACGGTGGAGAGCGGTCTCGCTTACTAATTGCAAACATGGCACCCTCATGCAGAAGTTCACTACGATACTAGACTTTCCTGACCTTCAAAGTCGGCTGGAAGTTGTTGCCAGACTAGCACCTTAAATTGATCACTTCAAGAGGGCAAAATAGCCTATACGCCGGAGTCACGGGTCACTTATACGCCGGAGTCACGGGTAAAACTATACGCCGGAGTCACGGGTGAAATCGAGAGTTATACGCCGGAGTCACGGGTAAAACTATACGCCGGAGTCACGGGTGAAAGGCTCAAAATCATACGCCGGAGTCACGGGTGATTGTTGAGATTTGTAAATTTAACCGCTACTTGTTTCAAAAAAGCTTAGGTAACCACATAGTCCAGAATACCTTTGATACAATTTGTCTAAATGGTAGGGATTGAATGTGAGCAAAGAAGACACGGCTTTTCCGGTGGACGGACAGCTTCTGATGGTCATGCCAAGAGCAGGAGCCTCGCTCAGAAATCCTGATATGCGATCGCCTATTCTCCGTGCGGATGCCGATGGTTATTACTTGGAGATGCGAGTTGATGCTGACTCTAAAGAGCACAGCGAAGTTGCAGTGACCCGTCGCGTCCCGCTAGAGAATCTCTCAGCAGAGGAGTGGGAAGAGTTGAGCGATCAGTATGCCAATCTCGACTTGAGTACCTGTACAGATTTGGGAATTAGCAAAGCTCTGGAGAAAATTCCAGACCGCCGGGTTCAGCGCTTATTCATGGCGTTGCTGACTTTTTTAAATCCCAGGCAGGTTGCTATTGTGTTGTATCTATACAAGGAAGCGGCGCGGCAGAGTAATAGTCCTCTGGTCTCCTTTCGTTCCAACGATCTTCTAGAAAGTATGGGCTATAGCCGTGCTAAAGACGGTAGCTTTACAACTCGATCGCGATCGCAACTCAACCAAGACCTAGTTGCCCTCCACAGAACTGAGTTGGTGCTGGCTCAGTCTCTTCAAAAAGGCAACACAATGGGAGCAAAGGTTATCGTCAAAAGTATCCTTCGCATCCGAGACTATGAAATCGATCAGGTGCCGCGAGACTTCGATTTAGCAAAGGCGGCTGATTATACTTATGAGCTGGCGGATGCTTACACGGTGGCGCTGGAGTTCTTTGATGGACCGAGTCGGACAGGAGATTATGTCCTGTTCTCCAACAACATTGACATGACTCAAAAGCTGGGCAGTAATGCCAAGCATGATTACAAGATGAAGCTGTTGGTTTATCTTGCCAGTCGAATGAAATGGGACAAGCTCCAAGCTGGACAATATCTGACGATCTCCAAGCAATATCTGTTCAAGAATCTAGATTTGCTGGGCAGTAATCTATCAAGAAACAACCAAATTCTGTGGCGGACGATAGAGGAACTACAGCAAGAGGGATATATTCTAGAAGCCCTAGAGTTACCAGGGAAGCGGAAGCTCACAAAAATTCAGTTTCAAATTAATCCTGAGAAGATACGTTGCAACTGATATCTAAAATTTTATCCTGTGGAATTACGCGTACATTAATTCTGAATCCCCTTCGTTTTTGACCCATTACTTAAAGCTTACGAGTAAGCAACAAGGTTGCACCAAAGGTTTGGCTAGCAAATTCAATCTGTTGGCTTTTTGGCAAAGCAATGACGACTACAAATAGATTATCAAGTGACTTATCAGCAGCTTGTACCGCCACAGACTGAACAGCAATATTAATGAGGGTAAAGGTTTAGTAGTAGGACAAACCTGTGACCAATCTTCTGGTTCACGGTATGGATACAGCTTGGACTTCCTCAAGTCCTGCACACTTGCAAGTTTTGCAGCAGATTCAACCTATCTTTGGTGAGATGATCGCCAGCAATCAATTGGTTGTATCCTCTGCTGCAAATGAGTTTGCAGAGTTTGTCCCGATTAACCCAATCAATTTGAGTTTATTTGCAGAACTGCGATTCTGGACATTTGCCAACCGAGCAGCTCAAGGATCAACTGCTGAGCCGTTTTACCTTGAATTTTCCTACATTGATGCCAACGATGCGCTCGGTGAGGAACACCGCTGGTTTATCCCAATCAATCAACCTAACACCTGGAACCAAAACCGGCTCGGGATTGAAGGCGATCGCCGCAGTGCCATCAACCGTCTGCGATTTCGAGTACTCACTGACTTTACCTTTAGTCTACGAATTGCTCAGTTGCTGGCAGTGCGGGAGGAAATGTTAGTGGATGTGGAGGATGCCCTGATTCAACGGCTCAATCAACAGGTTGAACTGCCGGGTTTGATCAATCTGCCGCTCAGCCAGTCTGCCAGCCCTGGCAGCTTGCAAATCGTAGTGCCCTTGACACCCCAGTTGCGGGTGGGAAATCAAATCCGGATTCGCGGAGGTAGTACAGGTGATGAGATTCACCAGGTGACTCAAGTGCAAAATAACCCAGGGGCAGGCACAACCACCTTGCATTTTGACAGCGGAGATGGAGTGCTTGGTTCATTAG
>DATNQL010000829.1:0-8092 GCA_036704025.1 Stenomitos sp. | reverse complement strand
ATTTACTATCTGGTGGAAGGGTCTGGCATTGGTATTAGGCAACAATTAGGTAAGACCTTTGAACTGAGTTTAGGGTATTTAGCGGGTGACGCGGGGAACCCAAGCCGTAGTGGGGGTTTATTTAATGGGCCTTATGGGGCGATGGCACAACTGGTTTATAAACCCAGCGATCGCTTCCAGATTGGTCTAACTTACATTAACTCGTACAATCGCGAAACCCTCACAGGTAGCCCTCTTTCTAATCCTCAATCCTTAATTCGTACCCTCGCCGGTCAACCCATCAGTACCGGCGATGTTCCCCGCCCCGCACCAGGAATCGTTCCCACCACCTTTTTTGCCGGACAGCAAATTCCAACCGGAAGCACCATTCCTGCGAATACAACGCTGCCACCGGGAACACAGCTAACGGCATCCATCGCGCTTCCCTTCCCACTTCCCAACGGATTGCCATTTCCCATCACCGTAGGATTTATCACCTTTCCCCCTGGAACTCCAATCCCTGCCGGAGTGCCAATCCCCGCCGGAACCTCCCTTCCCGATGCCACCCCAATTCCCCAAGACTTCGTCCTCCCCGTACCCATCAGTCTCACCACTCCAGGCACATCCCTAACAGCGCTGGTCCCCGGAACCCCCCTGCCGCCGGATAATTTTACGGGTACCTTAGGCGACTTATTGCAACGACCCGATTTTGCCGGATTTCCTCTGGGATTTGACCTGAATATCCCGATTATCAGTAATTCTTACGGCTTACAGTTCTCTTGGCAAGCCAGCGATCGCTTTGTTTTGGGGGGTTGGGTCGGCTATACCAATACCAGCACTCTATCGACAGGCAATGGATTATTATCCCGTGGCAGTATTGATACCATCAACGGGGCGATTACTTTGGCATTCCCCAATCTCGGTCAGCAAGGTAACTTAGCCGGGTTTATCGTTGGTGTTGAACCAACGGTGTTAAATAGCGATATAGAAGTGAACCAGAACTTGGTCAATCCTGCATCCATTAACAATCCCGCCTTAATTCCTGCTGGACTCGCCTTACTGAATTCATCCCCCAGACTTAGACAGCTCATTAATACCTTTGATAATCCAGACCCCGATTTTTCCCTGCATATAGAAGCGTTCTATCAAATGAAGGTCACGGATAATATCTTGATTACGCCAGGAATAATTTGGATTACCGCTCCCGGTTCCCTCGGCAGTAACGCTGACCTCGTAATTGGCACCATCCGCACTACATTTCGTTTTTAGCCGTACCTCGTGGATTATAATCACCAAATGGCAACTGATTCAACAATCATCCTCAAAAATGTCTCGCTTAAAAATTATTAACAATTACGATAGCCATTTTGTTCTCACTCCAGAAGCCAAAGCCAACTTATTTCCGTTGTTGACGAGTGAACCTTTCTTGAACCAAATTGCCGAACAAGGGCAATGTCAAAAGGTTGAATTTACCGAATTACTTTTTCAGCCTGTTCCCTACTCGACAGCCACGCCCAAAGGAATGCCAGCCGAGTTTGAACCGTACCATGCATCGGATGATTACATCATTATTAATGTACCGCCGAACTTTATGTTCAAAGCTAAAATTATGACTCCCAGCCGTCTCTGCGCGATTTATCGCAAAATCGCCTAAAAAGTTGACGTAAGAAGAAAGTAAACAATAATTTTGAATTCAAAATATTGAATTCCTTATGGTGTCTGAAACTCAAATCTCTGCATTGGCTGAACTCGACTACATTCCTTATCTGGAAGAAACGGGAAATTTACCTGACGAATTGCAAGGCAAAATCGGCGTATACGCCATTTTTGATCGCGATCAAACGCTGCAATTCATCAACTATTCCCGTGACATTTATCTCAGTTTAAAACAACATTTAGTGCGTAAGCCTGAATCCTGCTATTGGATTAAAGTACAAACCATCGACCGTCCTAATCGTACCCAATTAGAAAACATTCGAGAAGCTTGGATTCAGGAAAATGGTACGATGCCGATTGGCAATGGTTCAGATGAAGCGGCATGGACTCAGCCAATTGATGCCAAATTGACAATGACGGATCAAGAGAAAGAAAGCTATGAAAAAGGCGATGGATTGACCCAAGTTAAGGTGTTAAAACAAGTAGCACGGCGAGTTGAAGCCAAAATTTTAGAAGCCCTAAAATCTCGTGGTGTACAAACTGAAATTCGCTTTAATCCAAAGCTGAAAGAAAATGGTTTACTTGACCTGAAATAGAAGCTTATCTCCTTTGGGGGATTCCCAAACGCTACATATGAGTAGAATTCAGGAAACATCTATGTGTTGGAAGACATCCTTTTTTATATCTAGACTTGCCTAAACTGCTCATGACGCCAACGCTGCTCAATAACCGCTATCGCATACTCCGGACGCTGGGTGCTGGTGGGTTCGGTAACACGTTTCTAGCCGAAGATACCTATATGCCTTCAGGGCGGCGCTGTGTCATCAAGCAGCTTAAGCCCGTGACACACGACCCTCAGGCTTACAAGTTAGTACAAGAGCGGTTTGGGCGGGAAGCGGCAGTTTTAGAAGAACTGGGGGATGGAAACAACCAAATTCCCCGGTTGTTTGCTTACTTCTCGGAAGCTGGACAGTTTTACCTGGTACAGGAATATATCGAAGGCGACACCCTAACACACAAGGTGGAAAAGGGAGGAACGCTTTCTGAGGATGAGGTGAACCAGATCCTCGTCAGTTTGTTGCCGGTGCTGGACTATGTTCACAGTCGCCGCATGATTCACCGAGATATCAAGCCGGATAACGTGATTATCCGACAACGGGATGGATTACCTGTGCTGATTGATTTTGGCGCGGTTAAAGAAGCGATGAATACCCAGGTGAATCTACCAGGGAACCAGGCTCACTCGATGGTGATTGGGACACCTGGGTTTATGCCTGCGGAGCAAGCAGGGGGACGCCCGACGTATACCAGCGATTTGTATAGCTTGGGGTTAGTGGCGGTTTTTTTACTGACGGGTAAACTGCCTCAAGAATTGGGAACCGATGATCGCACAGGCGAGTTTTTGTGGCGACGGACGGCTCCGAATATCAATCCTAACCTGGCAATGGTGATTGATCGTGCGATTCGGTTCAATGCGAGCGATCGCTTTGCCACCGCTAGAGAAATGCTCAATGCGTTACAATCGCGTGATGGTGTTTCCGAGATGGCAACGGTAGCGGTTGCTCCAGGCGGTTTACCACCCGCCCCAAACCGCTCAACTCCCCCCATGGCCAACCCTTCCCCCGGACGCACAGTTCCCGTCGGTAACAATCCCGCCATTTCAGGAAATGAACGCAAGCCCCTGATTATCGGTGTTTTGGTGGCGGCGAGTTTGTTCCTTGCTGTTGTGGGACTGGCGTTGGGCTTAAGGCGAGGGGCTGAACCCGCTAGTACAGTCTCGTCATCTTCTGAGCCAAGGTCAGAACGAACCACCACGCAGCAGCCCTCATCCTCCATCCCTTCTGGTTCACAGCCTAGTGATTCTGAGCTTGGCTCACAACCCACCACCACCCAGCAACGACAGGCGAGGACGCCTGCTCCACGTTCACAGCCAGAGGAAATCACGCCCCCGCCAGTGCGCCCTGACGCTTCGTCTGAGCGATCGCCCGAAGAGGGTGTCTCGAAGAGCATACCCTCTCAAGAACCGGCTCCGTCACAGAGTCAGTTCCCGGCTCAATCCATTCCCGTCCCATCACCCGAAGCCGGAAACAACAACCAAAATTCTGTTCCGTCTAGAACCATTCCAGGATTTCCCGCAGGAACACAGCAAAGTTATATCAAAGAAGAGTTAGGCCAACCGACAAAGACATCCAAAGGTATGTGGAATACCCGTGCGCTACTTTATGAGGATTTTGTACCCGGTCAGGCCAGCTTAGGATATCTGTACGACCCTAGTTCCGGGCGGGTTCGCCAAACAGAGGTATCTTTTTCCGACTCTGTTGAGCTTAAAACGATGTCAAAAACATTAAATCAGTTGCTTAATGGCAACGCCTCTGGGGACATCAGGCAAGGGCTTGAAGCGGTATATCAGGAGAAATCTAAACGCTATAGGTTCGTGAGCGGTCGAAACAATAGCCTGAAAGGTGTCATTGAACGTAATGAACCGGGTCGCATTTACGTAGCTGTTTGGGAAGCCGATTTGCATTAAAGGATGCCAATTCGTGAGTTAAAGGGTGATTTGGGTCATTGGTCATTAATCTATTGGGAATTGGGCATTATTCTACTATTGTTCTCTCTTATGTAAGAATGAATGATTAATTTTTCAGGTGTCAAACTATTAAAAATTATCTTTGTCATAAGTTTGACTGGTTTTATCATCATTTTGCCGATATTTCTGAAAGTTTCTTTAGCCCAATATTCTCCCTATCAAGCGACTTTGAACGAAGTTTGGCAAGAGGTGAATGACCATTTTTTTGCTCCCAACTTTAATGGAGCGGATTGGAAGGCCAAGCAAAAAGAGTATGAGCATCGGCTCAAGCCAGTTCAGTCTTTAGAGGAAGCCTCAATTATAATTAATCAAATGCTCTCTGAACTCAAGACTTCTCATACTCATTTTTATACTCAACAAGAACCCGCTTATTATCAATTACTGGGGATTTTTAACAGAGGTTCTTTTAGACAAGAATTGGAGAAAATTTTTCCAAATGGAAAATTAGACTATACAGGAATTGGAATTTTTACTAAAAACATCAACGGAAAAACATTTATTTCCGGGATTATAGACGGTACCCCTGCTACCAGCTCTGGGTTGAAAGTAGGAGACGAAGTGATAGCTGTTGATGGCAAACCATATCAACCGATTCAATCTTTCATTGATAAGGCAGGGCAGGAAGTTAACGTATCAATTCAACAGAGTCCTGACCCAAAAACGCGTAAAATTTTAACCGTAATTCCCAAAAAGCTTAACCCAGATACACTTTTTTTAGAAGCGATGCGAGAGAGCATCCAAATTATCGAACGGAATGGGAAAAGAATCGGCTATGTCCATATCTGGTCTTATGCTGGCGATCAGTATCAGCAACAACTGATTGAAGACATTGGCTTTGGCAAACTGAAAGATACAGAAGGTTTGATACTCGATCTTAGAGATGGCTGGGGTGGAGCAGAGCCAAATTATCTAAATATTTTTAACCAACAAGTTCCGGTATTGACTCAAATGGATCGTGATGGAGTAAAAAGAACAATCGATCTTCAATGGAGAAAACCCATCGTCATGATGATCAATAACGGCTCAAGAAGTGGTAAAGAAATTCTGGCTTATGGCTTTAAAAAATACAGAATTGGCACATTAATTGGGACAAAAACCGCAGGGGCTGTTGTTGGTGGCAGCCCCTTCCTCTTAAAGGATGGTAATCTCTTATATCTGGCTGTCGTCGATGTTTGGGTTGATGGAGAACGCTTGGAAGGAAAAGGCGTTATTCCAGATATTGAAATTCCTTTTCCGCTAGAGTACGCCCAGGGAAAAGACCCTCAATTCAATAAAGCTGTAGAGGTTTTATTAGAACAACTGTAAAAAACCTTTCCTAATCAGATTCGCTCTATTCAGAAATAGCTGGGATTGGGTAAAAATCAGACACTCAGGCTAATTTTCTTTATGCTCAACGACTGGAGATGAATTGGCAACGAGCGGAGCAGCCAGGGAGGAGCTACTGGAATCTATATTCTCCAAATGGGGTTTTGACTTTAATGGAGTCTCTGGGATAGAGTCAGGAGTCGGCAACTCTTCCTCATCCTGCTTCCGCACAACCACTTGAGCAGATTGGAGATGGGTTTGGGGTGTCGAATTAGGCGAGAATTCAGTATCCTTGGTAGCGAGTGGCGGTTGTAAATGCTCACTGAGCCGTATATTAGCCAGCGCTAGATTTTGAGCCATGACAGCTTGCGTAGCCGCTTTGATTTCCTTATCCGACTCCACCGCCTGACTAATATACCCTTCTACATCTTGTTGGATAATATTTTCTACGTTACTCGCAAACGTCGGATAAGCTTCGCTGTGATTTGTCGCATCTTTATAAGGTCCCGTTAGCTGAAAAAATTGCCAGCCCTGAATTTTCATGTTCTCAGCGGTGTTGCGATAGCGACGGTAGTTCTCACCAAAATGAAAAAATTCTTCTACAGCCGCGCTGATAGCCACGGCTTGACTTAATCCAAACGCAGTCCAACCCAAGACATGTTTTAAGTTTTGCTGTGAAACATTTGCGCTGTTGGCGCTGACGACAGCCGGAACCAGAACACCTCCGATAATCGTAATCAGTCGCAGAGTATTGTGTCGGCTGCGAGACTTAGTCGCTCGACCTTCCAACCACAAAACTTGATCCAGCCAACGGCTTTTCATGAACCGTTTCTGCAAAGAAGGTAACTCGATTTCCTCAATCAGCTCACTCATCTCTTGCTTGAGATAGTCGTGATACGTGTTCTTTTTTGCCATGGTGTGCTCCCTGGTTTGAGTAGTTAGTTAGCTACTTAAATATTGAACTTGTTGACTCCAACTACGTCCACGTCTGTTTTTATCTTTCTCGCCCTGAGTCGGTAGTCGTTAAATATGTAGTAGTTTAGATAGAATTTCTTTAATCACCGCCGTTAACCGAGCCGGATGTTCGAGTAAAGCGATCGCTTGCATCTTCCCGGATGCGGCTAGCTGTTCGGCTCTGGGATCGGTGGCTTCTCCACGCAGCGCAGCCGCTAATTTATCTGCCGTGCGCCCTGTACCATCCAAAGTGACCACGGGTCGGTCTGCTTCCACACTGTAGGACACATCCCGGAAGGTAATTTCACCACCGTTGACTACGATGGTGGCGGAAGAAAATCCTTGAGACAGCACACTGGCAATCTGGGCTATCCAAGGTGATTCATCGCCCCAATTCGAGCCAGGAACCAGGATGAAGTGTGTGTGGTTTGGCTCCAAGGGGGCTGCATCCGAGTTGGGAGGAGCCACATCCGGGAGAATAACTGTGCCGAGTGCCGCCACGCCTATCAGCGGAAAAGTTCCACCCCTCTGGGTCCGAGCTTGACCCATAAACCGCATAACCCCGGCGTCCGTGCCACCATCCACAACCGCCACTCCCAGTTCTTGAGCTAGTGGCGCAATCTCTTCAGTAAACAGCTTTTGCAGTCGGTCTTTGTCAGCGTCGCCAATCCCACTTGCGCCACCCACCAGCACTAACGTCGGACGAGTCCCGTGAATACCGATGGTAGCCAAGGCTTCGGACAATTCAACCAAGTTATGAACTTGAATGGCTTGGGCAGAGAGTTGATTAGAAAATGTCAGCTTACACAGTCTTTCCATTGAATGGTAATAAAAGATGATGAGAGGTGTAGACACAAGTTTAACTGTCGAGGAAAGACGATTTTTGGGATGAATTCCTGAGGAAAGCCCAGAAATTCGGCAAGTATGGGCATTTTCTAAAGATGCGAGGGACGCGAGCCGATGTAGGAGGTACTGGCTAACCGCGTCCCGCTACCCTATGGCAACTGACGCCTCCCCTATGCAATTGCTAACTCTCTTGAACTTGACCCGCCATTTCTAGTGTTTTGGGAAACTCTACGACTTTTTCATTCATCTTCCAATAATCAAACTTCGTTGTATCGATATGTTCGACAATTCCTCCGAGTTGGCGTACCTGCTGAACCATATCCCCAGTGCCACCCGGCGCATCACCACCTTTGCCGTTCCACAAGACGACTAGCCGAACGCGCTCGATGCCGTACATTAAGGTGGAGTAGAGCGCCCAGCGATTGTTGCGCTCATAGGGACTATCTCCTTCAGGCACACTTCCCAGACGTTCGGGTTGCAGGTGGATGGTTACATTAGGATGCTTCTGGATGGCATAAAAACGGGCGACCCAATTATCGCCGGCAAAGCTGACTGAATCTTGAATAAACTCGGCCTGAGAAAAGGTTAGAAACACTTCAACTTTGATATTGCGCTCCAAGCAAGCTTCGATAAATAGAATGTCTCCACCACAAGCCGCACCCGGTGCTATGGCCATCGAGCCTGAACAGGCTTTTAACTTATCCAATACCTCCTCAATTTTTTGGCGAGCCTCGCTTTCCATTGCCGCTGGGAATCGAGGTTGCG
>DATNQL010000828.1:0-4169 GCA_036704025.1 Stenomitos sp. | reverse complement strand
CCTCATCCGACTCAGTTTATTCTTCACAGTTCGCTGCCTGATGGAACTCGTCAAGAACCGCTAGTGTTACCGATGGAACGACAGGCTTTACTGGCTGAAGCGGAACAGGGCGGATTTTTTAGCTATGCGGCTGGTGTTGCCTACCAATGTCTGACTGACTATCATGTTGATGGTCTTGAAATTGACAATTATTTAACCGATTTACCAATCCAAAAAGGCTTGTCTTCGAGTGCGGCTCTTTGTGTACTTATTGCCCGTGCTTTTAATAAATTGTATGACTTAAAACTCACGATTCGGGATGAGATGGAGTTAGCCTATCTAGGTGAAATTACCACACCCTCTCGCTGTGGGCGGATGGATCAAGCTTGTGCTTGCGGAAGTCGGCCTATCTTGATGATATTTGATGGCGAACGTACAGAGGTAATTGAACTTAAGGTAGCGAATAATCTGTTTTTTGTCATAGTCGATCTCGGTGCGAGCAAAAACACTCAAGAAATTCTCAATCAACTCAATCAGTGTTATCCATTCGCGACCACCGAAATACAGCAGAATGTGCAAAACTATCTTGGTTCCATCAGTGCTCAAATTACTCAGGAAGCCGTTGACGCTCTACAAAAAGGCGAGGCTGAACGAATTGGTAATTTGATGAGAAGAGCACAAGCCGAATTCGATCGACATCTGATTCCTGCCTGTCCTTCCCAATTAACCGCTCCCATCCTACACCAAATCTTGAACTATGAACCCATTCAACCTTATATTTGGGGAGGAAAGGGCGTTGGCTCTCAAGGAGATGGGACAGCACAATTGATCGTGAAAGACGAGGAAAGCCAACAAAACGTTATGGCAATTATTGAACGTAATTTTCCTCAAATGCAAGCTTTGAAATTAACCATTTATGCTAACTCCTAACGTTCGCAAAGCCGTGATTCCAGCCGCAGGTTTTGGGACTCGCTTGTTTCCAGCTACCAAAGCTATCAAGAAAGAATTTTTTCCCATTATTGACCGTGATGGGCGAGCAAAACCCGTGATTATGGTCATTGTTGAAGAGGCGATTAGTGCGGGAATCGAAGAAGTTGGGATAGTTGTGCAAAAGAGCGATCGCACCCTTTTTGAGGATTTCTTTAAAGTTCCACCTGCACAAAAACTGTTCAACAAACTATCCCCAGAAAATCAAGAATATAGCCACTATATCCAAGCCTTAGGACAGCGAATTGCGATTCTCACGCAAGATGAACAGGAAGGCTTTGGTCATGCTGTATTCTGTGCTAAGGAATGGGTCAATAATCAGCCATTTCTCCTCATGTTAGGCGATCATCTTTATGCTTCTGAGAATGACATTTCCTGCGCCCGTCAACTTTTAGCGGTTTATCAACAAGTCTCTCAAAGTGTAATAGGTTTGCGAGTTACACCCGCAGCGGTGATTCATCACTATGGCTGTGCTACCGGAACCTGGCAGCAGTCAGACTCGATTCTTACTATGACTCAGATTTATGAAAAACCCAGCCTTGAATATGCAAACAAACATCTTCATATTGCTGGCATGAACGATGACCAATTTCTATCCATATTCGGTCTTTATATCCTCCAGCCAAAAATCTTCAACTATCTGCAATACAACATTAATCACAACATCCGCGAACGGGGAGAATTTCAACTCACCTCTGCTTTAGAGCGATTGCGGCAAGAGGAGGGTATGACAGGATATGTCGTCAAAGGACAATGTTTTGATACAGGACTTCCAGATGTCTACCGGCAGACGATGTTTGATTTTCGCCATGCCGGTTATCCCATTTTAGACGTTGGTTTTTAGGTTTAAGTTTTGGATTGCAATCTACAACAATGATATGACTAGAACTTACGCACTCAGCCAAATAGAGAACGATATAATCATCATTCAAGCTTCTGAAGAGATTCTTCGCTGCACTCAGATTGATTGTTGAATCAAGGCTTAATTAAATGCCCTTCTAATTTGCGATAACGAGCAATGCGCTTGGCACGCTCTAGGGAAGGATAAAGAATCATGGTCGCTAACGGTAAACTTGTACCGACAATCGCTGACGTTACTAACTGATGGACAAATCCTAACTTGAAGCCAAGCCCTAAACTAATTCCCAAAGCCGTGGATAACAGAGAAACCCCAATGGCTATCGTTTTACTAAATCCTCGCTGCAAGCAACTTTGAGCCACTCCTTCACCCTCAAAGGCTGCCATAAAGACCACAGCATCCACCGCCGCAAAGGCAGCATGAAGCGAAGCAATTCCCCAAGTACTTGCCGTATCCATCCCTCGAAAGTCGGCACCGAATCTGGCAACAAACATGGCTGCTACCCCAGCAAAAAACACCGCCACTACCGTATCCATAGCTTTTAATCGAACACCTAACCGGGTTCGGATTTTAGCCACTACCTGGGAAATCGCTTCAGAAGTCACAGCCGCCGCCAATCCTAGTATGGCGACAAACGCTGACACAAAGATGGCGATCGCCATCCCCAATGACCCATTTTTGCTAACAATTCCCTCCCAAGCCGTCGCTTCAAACCAAGTTGCCGCCGCCGCAAATAAGATGAGTAAGCTGAGAGAAAAATAGGGTAATTTTTTCGCCGCAATGGGTACTGGGGCGGTTTTAACTTTAATGTTTAAAACCTGTGTTTCGGGTTGAGAATTGGTATGAATTAAAACCTCTCGCTCAAAGGTTTTATTCGCCATGAGCTTACGGGTATCAACGGTAATTTTACACAACGCCTGGTTACTCACAAAATGAGATTGATCGAACTGAATCCACTCGTGAATATGGGGGGTGTGAGGGGGGTCACTTAGATGAGATGCGACTTCTAAACGACTTTCCAGAACCGTCTCTGGAACTGAGTTAGTAATTGTGAGCGTCTGAGTCAATTTTTCACCCAGTTTGGTTGCCGTAAATTCCAAGCACGAGTGATTGAACTTCGCTTCAGGGACGCGCATTACATAGATCGGCTGAAGGGCATCTAAAGCCGTTGCTGCATCGGGAAAGCGGTTTTTGGGTTTAAGTTCCACCATCTTTTCCAGCCACTCAATCCAACGTAAACTGAGTTTGGGAACCAGATGCTTGAAATTAATTCGATAGTCATCATCAATCAGGTTACTGATAGCCGTGGATGGGGTACCTGTCAGTAAACAAATTAAGGTTGCTCCTAACCCATAAAGGTCTGAAGCTTCACTCAATTGTCGATTAAATAACTGCTCTGGAGCCATAAACCCGATTGTGCCTTTGGCAACACTGCTCATCGCCACGTCCGAATCGCCAATTCGGGCTAAGCCAAAATCGACCAGAAAAACATTAATTTTGTCATCAACCAAGATATTTTCTGGTTTAATATCCCGGTGACTAATCGCTGGAATTCGATTTTGCAGATAAATCAGGATATTTAGTAAAGAAACGGCAATTTGCTTAATTTCATCCGGGTCAAAGCTACGGGGTGCAGCTAGAGAAGGAGCTTTTTTATATTCTTGTACCAGGCAAAAACCTGTGGGGGTTTGAAAAGACCCGAAGCAACGCGGGATACCGGGATGATTTAGCCCCTGCAAGACTTGAATTTCGCGTTCGATCGCGTCATAGTCTGACCAGTGGGTGTTCCCTAACGCAAACTGAAACTGCTTAATCACAACGGGTTCTCTCCCCACCCCCGGCTTGACTCCCCTCTGTTGGTGCCGCTGGGCAAGCGGTTCTCCCTGGGTCAGGGGAGAAGTTTCGGAGAGCGTTTTATTGTGGAGGGATGCCGTAGCATCGGGGATGGCGAGATAGGTCACTCTCCCGCCAGTACGATTGTGTCCTAATTCTCGAACGACCCTGAAACCGTGGCTGGACAAATCTGGAAAATTGCTCATGAGTCTGAGGAGGAAGGCAAATCTTCGTGCGAACTGCACTCTCTTTCAAGAAATTCTAATCCTTCTCTGGGAAGTCAAGCTTCCGGAGAATAGGAAACGGGCGTAACCTTGCTAGCCGCGTCTGGGATCACGGAGTAAGGAGTGCTCTTATCCACGATATCGTTTTCCTCCCGTAGATAGAGCGATCGCCAAATAAGAGTTAGACCCTTAGCATCCACTTCACTATACAGAGCCTCTGAAAACATTGCTCGTCCTGATTTTCAGGCGCTTAGACCACCCTGTACAAATCCTGATCATAAGCTGTT
>DATNQL010000827.1:0-21834 GCA_036704025.1 Stenomitos sp. | reverse complement strand
TGGGTATCGTGGGCTTTTCATAACAAATACTGATATTAGGCAGGCGAACTAGCTTTTCACAATAGTGTGCTTGAGCCTTCTCCGGCTCCATGAGTTCGCTCGACAAAAAGTAATCAATGGTCGGTAAGCCAGATGTAATCGGATGTCCCCAGGACATGCATTGCACGGGAGCCAGCCTTAATCCGGCGATTAGGTTTGTCTGCGGTTCCATGCCAATGTCTGTAAAAACGAGGACATGTAATTTGTCAGAAAGAATCTGCTTACAAACTGCTTCCAGGTTCCCATAGATATGATGAAAACTATCACTGCAAGAGCGGAACTGTTCTGTTAGGAAATCGGTTTTATTACCAATGTGGTAGCTATAAATTTCAAAGCTTTGTCGATCGCCGTTTTTGAGCCAGCCAAGGGTTAACTTACCGACCGTGTGTCCTCTAAAATAGGCTGAAAGGTACCCGATGCGAATCTTATTACCGTTACTGAGCGGGGGCATGGGCAGAGATTGAGTCCATTGCGGATAGTGAGCAGCTACCAACCGATGGACAAAGTTTCCATACCTCCGTTGCAGTCCGCGCTCATTAAAACCCTGATAGCCAAGGTAGAAGTTGAAAACCGTTTCTCTTAATGGTGACAAGGCATGGTTTCTACCAACAGAAGTATCTAAGGCAGTCTGTTGAATTAAGTTATGGAGTCCCCGGCAAAAGCGCTGACGCCAAACAGGAATTTGCTCTTGGGTATCGTACAGAATCGGCAAGATTAGCTGGGTGTGCCAGTACGCTTCAACAAGATCTGATTTGAGTTGAAATGCTTTTTGGAAGTAGGCGATGGCCTCATCCAATTTATTTTGGTTCGCCAAAGCGACGGCTAGGTTGTAGTTCGCTTCAGGATAATCGGGATTAACAGTTAGAGCCTGCTGCAAGTAAGTCAGAGCTTTCTCAAACTGATTATCGGGGAATAGAGCGCTGCTTATCCCCACATAGGCATCGAGACAGCGTGGCTCTATCGTGAGAGCCTGTTGATATCGGATGATAGACTCCTCAAACCTGCCCTGCTTGAGAAGGGCATGGCCTAGGTTGTAATGGGCATCAGAAGAGTTTGGCTGGAAGAAAATGGCTTGCTGGTAGTAGAAGATAGCTTCTGTCAGTTGGCCGGAGGCGTGCAGAGCCTTGCTAAGTTGGAGATAGGCATCTCCATAGTTGGGGTCAACAGCCAAAGCCCACCGAAAGCAAGTAATCGCTGATTCCCACTGCGATTGCAGCCTGTAGGCGTTACCCAGGTTATAGTAAATGCCTGGAATGTTGGGGCTGAGAGCGAGTACCTGCTGGTAATGTGCGATCGCGGCCTCGATTTGCCCCTGTTCTAGAAGGGCATTAGCCAAATTACCACGAGCCTGAGCATCGTTGGGATTGAGAGCGATCGCCTGTTGATACTGTTCAATGGCTGCGTTGAGATTACCTTGCTCTTGGAGAGCATTGCCCAAGTCGTAATAGGCATCAGAATAATCTGACTTCAGGGTGATCGCGTGTTGGTAGAAGGTGATCGCTTCTGCAAGCTGACCTTTTGAGTGTAAAGCCGAACCTAGGCGATAGTAAGCCTCAGCATAGTCTGGCATGAGAGCGATTAGCCGTTGATAGTAGGCGATCGCTTCTTCCAGCTTGCCAACTTGGTGAGCCATCCTACCCAGCAGATCCAGAGCCTCAGTAGAATTTGGTTGCTGCTGAAGAATGTGCTGGCATATCAATTCAGCCTGAGATAAGTTACCCATTTGGTAAAACTGGAAGGCGCTGACGATGGCTTCAGAGATATTACTCATTGCTCAAAGGGGTGATAGGTGCGGATTCGGTAATCAGGAATGAAGACAACGGCGATGCTCAATTATGCCCAAAGGGGGATGAAAAAAATAAATTGATATTTTAATTATCAATTTTTCACTTCAATTTTGCTCGAAGATATTTCTATCTTTTACCGAGTTTTTTACTTTTTGGGCTTAATCTCTAGGGAAGAGTCTAAAAAACTGATAAATCACATAGATGTGACGGGAATTAGCTCAAGCCAGAACCTGTATTACTCCCTCAAAGGGTAAGCCGTCTACTTTCCGTTGAGAAGATTTTTAAAATTTTAGGAGGTATCATTGTGAGACAAAAGTTTGCCGCTTTGTCGTTGGTGTTGGGGTTGACATTATTGGTAGGAGCCTGTGCGGATCAAGGGAATACTCCTTCAGGAGAAACACAGCCAGGTACGGCACCCAACGGGACAAGTGGCACAGAAGTGCCGAGTGGAACACAAGGCACAGATAGTATGTCTTCGCCGGGTGGCGCTGGAAGTTTAGAGTCTCCCAGTACATCGAAGGATTCAGCCTCGCCCGGTAGCATGAATGATTTGCAAACACCTAGTGAATCCGAGCCTACACCATCACCAAGTGCCAGTTAATTCCATTCAATAAAACTGAGAATCGCCAGAGAAGTTCAATATATTCTTCTGGCGGTTAACTGTACTTTTTCCACCATTGGAACTCAGGGATTCATAGGATGTTCGCCTAATTACCTTGAATAAAAATCTCTCCGTGCTCCCACGTCATTCCTAAGGAGGGGTGTTTAACCGGACATGATATCAGAGGGCATTCTCGTTGATCTCATCAAGGGGATAGTCGCTAAAGTAGCTGTGTAGGTACTTCTACAAACCATGAGGATTTTACTGGTAGAGGATGATGAGCGCCTGACGGATGTGATTGCAGAAGACCTCACCGATCAACATTATGCGATCGAGGTCGCGGCTGATGGACAACTCGGTTGGGAACTTGTCAACAGTTTTATCTATGATTTGATTTTGCTCGATGTCATGCTACCCAAACTCAATGGCATCACCCTGTGTCAGCAGCTACGTTCTCAAGGTTGTGCCATTCCTATTTTGATGCTGACAGCCAGAGACACAATTACTGACAAAGTCATGGGACTCGATGCGGGAGCGGATGATTATCTCGTTAAACCCTTTAATTTACAGGAGTTGTCCGCTCGCATTCGCGCTTTACTGCGCCGGGGAAGTTCAACCTTACCGCCTGTACTAGAGTGGGACAGTTTACGCCTTGATCCGAGTACCTGCGAAGTCTTTTATGCAGATCGTCCAGTGCCGCTTTCGCCTAAAGAGTATTCTCTGCTAGAGTTTTTTCTGCGTAACCGTCGCCGCGTGTTCAGCCGTGCTCAAATTCTCGAACACCTTTGGCCGTTTGAACGATTACCCGAAGAAGCCACCGTTAAGGCTCATATTCGAGGTTTACGGCAAAAGTTGGAATCAGTAGGAGCTCCGAACGATTTAATTGAGACAGTCTATGGTTTGGGTTATCGTCTCAAACAAACCTCGTGACATCCTCATTTTAGAGGTAGCTCCAGTTTCAGTTTCTTGGGCAAGAGGTAGGATGAAAAGAAATAGGTAGAACCTGATGTTTCAAGGTCTGCGCTGGCGTCTTCTATTGTCTCAACTGATGGTCATGGCGGCAATTTTAAGCGTCTTCGGTGCAGGAGTATATGTTTTTTTGAGCCGCAATCTTTACCGTCAACTGGACAAAAAACTGCTGACTTTAGCCCAATCGGCAGCTCCTTCACTGGTACAAGTCAAAGTTAAAGGCAGTCAACATCTTGAGCGCGTCGATGAAGTCCCTTGGCGCGATATCTTCAATCGAGATAAACAAAGTCTGGAATGGTTCAATGCGGAGGGAAAACTACTCGCCAGTCGAGGGGTTTTGGAATTACAAGTTCCGCCCAAAGTCGGTTCCCAGACTCTAAAGCGGAGGCCAAAGCCACATCAAATTCGGACGTTTACGATTTCCATCTTCAAAGATGGCTCGAACCGAAATCATCCCTTCTTAGAAGGCTATATTCGAGCCAGCCAATCGACGGAGGATGTAGAAACCATCCAACAGCAACTGCTGTGGGGATTGGGGATGGGTGGCATGATGACATTGGGGCTAGTTGCTATTGGTGGACTCTGGCTCACTGAGAATGCGATCGAGCCAATTGAGAAAACTTTTAAGCAGCTTCAACAGTTTACGGCAGATGCGTCTCATGAGCTACGTGGCCCATTAAGCGTCATCCAGGCATCGGTTGAGGTGATGCGGAATCACCCGGAGCGAATTCATCCCAAGGATGCTAAAAAGTTGGCTTCGATTGCCAGCGCTACAACTCAGATGAGCCATTTAGCCCAAGATTTACTCTTTTTGGCTCGAACCGAAGCCGATGTTGCCACTCCAGCTTGTGAGTGGAAACGGATTTCGCTCAATGTCGTGTTGCAGAATTTGGTGGAATTGTTTGAGTCTTTTGCTCAAGAGAAGAAGATTACGTTTAAGTATCACAGTCTGGCGATCGCGTCTGTGATGGGGGATGAAGCTCAACTCACTCGTTTAATTTCCAACTTGTTAGAAAATGCCTTCCAATATACGCTTCCTGAAGGTCGAGTGGTGCTAACTCTGGCTAAACATAATCGTTTTGCCCTTGTCAATGTTCAGGATACGGGTATTGGTATTGAGCGCGAACAACTCCCGTTTGTTTTTGATCGCTTCTGGCGTGCTGACAAAGCGAGATCGCACCGAGTGGGAGGTACGGGTTTGGGATTGGCGATCGCACAAACCATTGCTCATCGTCATGGTGGGAAAATCAGCGTTAGCAGCCAGGTTGGGGTGGGTAGTTGCTTTCAAATTCGTCTACCCTTGTGCCACTAATTCAAGGACGCGGGGACGCATAGAGGGGGAGACGCGGAGAAAGAATTCAGACTGTGACACTCACACCGTCTGAATTCGAGCGACTGAATCGAAGATGCAGTCGGGGTCTCAAACCCTTGGGACTTACGTCGGGAGCGTCCCCGCGTCTCCATGTCCCCGTGTCAATCATCTGTAGCAAATTTAAGGAGAAACGATATAACTTCTGCCCTTTGCCCTCTACCTGATGCTGTGGGCTATACCTTATCTAGTTTTTTACTTTTAGCGATTATTCTGAAGCCTAGCCATAAGGGATATATTACCGAAATGAAAACTCGAACTCAGTTACTATTGGGTCTTCTTGGATTAAGTTGCTTGATGACGCTTCCGGTACTCGCCGAGAAGAAACCCAATCAACAGCCATTAAATGGAACTCCCTCATCCCTCGAACAAGACGTTCCTGCTACACCCCAGCCAGTTGTTCCAGAAACAGTACAGCCTAATTCTTCGGTTGAGACTGCACCCGTCAGTGGTAACGTGGTAGAAAAAGCAGCAAGCAGCCAAAATTTCCAGACACTTGCTAAAGCCATTACAGCAGCGGACTTAGCTGAAACCTTGGCTGGAAAAGGGCCATACACAGTTTTTGCCCCTACCGATGAAGCCTTTGCGGCGCTACCCGCAGGCATCTTGGAACAACTGCTAAAACCCGAAAATCAAGAACTATTGGTGCAACTGCTCAAGTCCCATGTGGTATCGGGTGCCGTCACGAGCAGCCAGATCCAGCCCGGAAATGTTGATACTTTAGCGGGTACACCTGTAGCCATTCAACGGGATAAAGACGGTACCGTTACGATCAACAATGCCAAAGTAACACAAGCCGACATTTCAGCCAGTAATGGTGTCATTCATGCGATCGACAAAGTGATTCTACCCCAAGAAACTGTGTCTCAATTGGAAACAACGCCTAAACCCGTGAGTCAGAATTAAGCTTCGATTTTCCTGAGTAGAGCAAACAGTTCCAGCCGCCCAGTCGTATGACTGGGCTTTTTGCATTTTTCTTAACTAAGGGGATAGTTTAGCTTTTTGGGCACGGTTTTCTTGATACCATTGCGCCACATCGGGTGCCCATTGTTCAAAATGAACAAAGAGCAGTTCACAAAATTTTTGGGCTTCTAATTGGGCATCTTTTTTCCATCTCAGATCCAGAAGATGCATGAGCGATCGCATATTGCAACTGAGGACAAAATGCTGTCTAGCGTCGAAAGGAATTAATCCTCTAGCGTGTTCTTCTGATAACCCTTCTTCAATTCGTTTCTTGTAATGTTGACATGCTTCTAAGCACCATTTCACGTCTTCGGTGCGTTGTTCTTCTGAATAAAAATAACGCTTACCTTGACGGTTTGTATAATTGCCAACAGGGCGGAGGTAGAAAACCTCTTCTACATCTTGCTTGCCTTCGGCAACATTAACAATTCTCTCACCTGTATAACGGAAGGAATTGTGAACTACTATTCCGTTCGCAACGAAATTATGCCATTGACCTTCTACCTCTAGGTCATACGTTATTTGTTCGCCAAGGTACTCAACATCAACAACCTTTACAGGGTGCGCCCGAAGTTTATTGCCAATAGGCTTTGGCTTTGATTGCCAATTTTGAGGTTGTAGTATTGGTTTGTAAGTGTGAACGAATTCAATCTCTCTATTATTGTGATGAATAAATTCGTGGCACTCTTTACAGAAGGTTACTAGGTTATCAAAGTCATAAGCAAGAGATTCATCAGCAAAAACTGGAATTAAATGGTGAGCGTGGAGCTTGCCACCTCTCAATCCACATCTTTGACAAATGTAATTAAACTTTTTGTGAACTTGGCGAGCAATTTGTCTTGTCCATGCACCGATAAGCTCTCGTTCGGGAGATGTACCTCCTTTCCAAAAGTTAGATTCTGCACCTCTTTTTGTGTATTTATTCGCGTTTTCCCTGCGTTTTTGAAGGCTCTCTTCTGAAAGACTTAAGTTATAGCCAGCTTTGCCCTTGTTCCAAGGATTTGCTGTACCCGGTGGTCTCTTGTTTAGAGATAATCCATAGGTGTAAACCCATTTTTTAATGGCTTCAATTGAGCAGTTAGCTAGCTTTGCTATTTCATCTACATGAAGTCCTTTAGTTAACTGATCCTCCAACCAAGTCTTGTCGCGATACAGGGCTTCAGGTCTATCGTTCCAAGGTTTTTGCCCTTTACAGAACCTTGCATCTGTTGTGTTTAGAAACAGTCCATGTTTTTTAGCCCATTCTTTAACAGTTGCAATAGAGCAATTAGATAATTTTGCAATTTCTTCTGTAAGCAGCCCTTTAGCAATCTGCTCCTGAAGCCATATCTTATCTCTATAGAGTCCATTGCCTGCCACTGTCATACCATTGCACATCACGAAGCAGGGCTTTGTCATATTGACAACACTGCCGTCGGCAGAGGTCACTAAACCGACTGCATCGCCCATTGTCTGCCAACCTTCTGAGGTAAATAGACGGTGATTAACAGTGCAATCTAACGTTTTGCCATCTGAGAGCTTAACTCGGTAGATGGGCTGAATGCCACTGGACATGATGTCTTTAATATGTCCAACTTCAAAAAGCCCAGTCTCTTCGTTGAGAACTCGGAGGCGCATTTTGCGGATTCGTTTTTTGCAATCACGACGATACTCACCTAGCGATTCTCCATTCCTACCTCGAATAGACCTCTGACGGATTGCTTTTTCACCGTTAGTCCAGAGGTCATATAACTCTCCAATTTTTTTCTTCAGTTTTCGGTTAGTTTCGCCTTGAATGTTGATAAAAGTAATTTCAGTATCGGCTGCAAGGCATTGAACATCAAAACTAACCCCAACGCGATGAGTGCGAACTTGTTGCATCATCGAGTGTGGGAAATAGCCAACGTTAAAGGTAATTTGTGGATGTTCGATAGGGCCATAGTGACCCCTTTCCCCCGCTAGCAGATGCTTAACAATCAATTCACCAGAACGCGACTCATCAGGCCATTTTTCATGGCTATCCCAAACATAGTGTTCTGAATAATCCTGATGCATTGCCGCCCAAACCACTTGTTGAGGATTTGGTGTTGCCGCAATCACATCAATACAAAATTTTTCCATATTGCCTCTGAACTATATATGGATACTTTCAAACAATAAATGCAGCTATAAGCGCTTATCTTGTTATTAATTTAAACTTTAGAAAAGACAACTTTTTCAGGCTGGTCTTGATACTTTCCGCGCCGCGTCTCATAACTTATAGAGCAAGGTTCCCCTGAGAGAAAAAGTAGTTGAACGACGCCTTCATTAGCATAAATTCGACAATCAGCGCTAGAAGAATTGGAAAATTCTAACGTTAAATGACCCCGCCACCCGGCTTCTGCTGGAGTTAGGTTTGCAATTAAACCGACGCGAGCATAACTACTTTTACCGATACAAAGAACCGTGATATCTTCCGGAACGGCTAAATGTTCTAAAGCCACCCCAAGTCCATAGGAATGAGCGGGTAAAATAAAGTAACTCCCATTAGCATCGGTGTGTAGCTGAACAGGTTCTAAATTTTCCGGATTGAAGTGTTTGGGGTCAACAACGGTACCGGGAATGTGTCGAAACACTCGAAACTCAACGGGCGATAATCTGACATCATAACCATAACTACTCGTCCCATAAGAAAGCACGGGCAGTCCTTCCACACGACGAACGACGCTGGGTTCAAACGGAGTAATCATTCCCTGAGTTGCCATCTCGGTAATCCAGGTATCGTTCTTAATCATAATTATTGATTTAAAGGTGTTGACTACGGCGAATTTCTGTGATTTGGTCAGCGACATCAAGAATCGCTTTGGGCATTTGTGGCCCGGTTAAAATAATATCGACGTGACTGGGGCGTTTTTTGAGAAACGCGAGCACCTCATCTTGGGGGATTAAGCCAAAGTTGATGGCTAAGCTGAGTTCATCAAGCACAACTAAGGAGTATTTTCCTTCTAATACTACGCTCTGAGTGTACTGCCATAGCTGCCTTAAAGCGTGATGCTCTGACTCATCTAACTCCGGTGTGTCAATGTAGCGGGGAAGATCGCAACGAATCCAATCTAGGTGCTGCCCTAAACGCACGGGATGCTCATACCCTTGCCCAATGCCGCCTTTGAGGAACTGAACCACCAGAACCGGAGTACCTTGACCTGCAATTCTGAGGGCTTGGGCGATAACATTGGTAAAAAAGCTGCGGTGGGAGGCGGTAAACACTTGTACCAGTCCCTCAATGTGATAGGGAAGATGACAAGGTGCATTAATTTTGGTCGCTTCTAACTGGGAAACCATAGTCAACACTTAAGGGGCAACGAACCTCTACAGTTCATCAGAGCGTAGTTAAAGAGCCGATGCCGTGAGCAAGATGTAGTGTATTTTTAGGGTAGACTACCTAGTCAAACACCACATCTGTGAGTCCGTCAAGATTCCAATTGTAGCGCTTTCATGGGTCTGGGATTGGTGGGACAATAGTTTTCGTGAGCTTGAATACACGCCCCCCTGGAGACGTTGTGCAAAATGAATTATCTCTAAAATTTCTAATAGTAGTGAAGTAGGAGCATTCTATTGTGAGACTGGTGATTCTGGGAGGCCCAGGAGCAGGAAAGGGAACACAGGCTCGAAAGTTGTGCCGTCAACTGGCTATCTCTGAGATTTCCACCAGTGATATTTTGCGACAGGCGATCGCATCCCAAAGCGAATTGGGGCGTCAGGCACAAGTATATGTAGAGAAAGGAGAACTGGTGCCTGATCCGCTGCTGATTGAATTTATGCGAAATCGTCTGTTGCAAGACGATGCTAAGGGTAAAGGCTGGCTATTAGAAGGCTATCCCCGTACCGCTTTTCAGGCAGAGGAATTGGATTTTTTATTGGATGATTTAGAGCAACGATTAGATTGGGCAATTTACTTAGAGGTGCCAGAATCAGTGATGATGAATCGCTGTCTTGGGCGATCGCGTAGTGCGATTGAAGAGCCTTCGCACACGCTCACCGCTAATCCGAAGGTAAATACTTCGGTCAAAAATTTGCGTCCAGATGATCAGCCTGAAATTGTACAGCGCCGCCTCAATTTATTCTATGAACGCACCATTCCCATCCTAGAATACTATGGGTATCGCAAGCGGCTGTTGACCATCAACGGAGACCAATTACCAGAGCAGGTAGAACAGGAAATTTTGCAACAACTCTAAATTTAAAGGCTAGGAAAGGGGACTGGTTAATTAAGGAGGACTGTTAGCAGCTTAGCAACTTATAGGGTAAAAATTTGTAGATAAAAAACCATTGAATCCCTCAACCTTCAACCTTTCCAACCCTCAACATAAACCGGAGAATAAACATGCCTTGGCAGCGTCCTGACAATCGGCAACCCGATGAGTTGCGTCCCATTAGTTTTGAGCGAGATTTCACCCGCTTTGCCCTCAGTTCTGTCTTAACCCGGTGCGGGAACACGCAGGTACTCTGTACGGTGACACTGCAAGAAGGGGTACCTAAATTCTTAGAAGGCACGGGAAGCGGCTGGCTAACGGCTGAGTATAGAATGCTCCCAGGAGCCACCCCCAAACGTCAAGAACGGGAGTTTCTCAAGCTGTCGGGGCGCACTCAGGAAATTCAGCGGCTGATTGGACGCAGTTTACGCGCCTGTCTGGACATGAAAGTATTAGGAGAACGCACTCTGATTGTGGATGCGGATGTACTCCAAGCTGATGCGGGTACCCGTACAACTTCGATCACCGGTGGATATGTTGCCCTAGCTGACGCCCTAGATAAGTTACTCAAAAAAGGAGTAATGGATCAATCGCCTCTGTGTCATCAAGTAGCCGCCGTTTCTGTAGGACTGTTGGAGGGAGAACCGTTTTTAGATCTCAACTACCTTGAAGATGTCGCGGCGGAGGTAGACTTTAATGTTGTGATGAACGACAAGCTGGGGATGATTGAGGCACAAGGGACAGCAGAAGCCGGTACCTTTAGTCGCCATCAACTCAATCAACTTCTAGACTTCGCCGAAAAGGGCATTCAAGAACTGCTCATGGCTCAGCGTCAATCCTTAACCTAGTGACTGCCCTCAAGGATTTAAATAGGGGCTTCTACCTTGAGAAATTTATGATTAATAGTCTTCCTCAGACAGTGCAAGCGGCTTTTAAAACAGCTTACTTAAAAGTCATCGCTGTAATTCTTGTAATTGCCCTCATTGGCTTTCCCAATGTCCATCATTATGGAATTACCGCCGATGAGGGAACCGAAATAGCGATGGTGAGGAGAAACCTAGAACTCATCACAAAAGGTACACCAATTCCCGGTGATTTAAAGTATTTTGGCCCCGTTTTTAATGTCACCTCAGAGATAGCTTTTCAAATTCAGCAGTTCTTAGTTAAAGGCTTTTCCTATAATCCCCTTAACTATGGAAAAGAGCTTGATAGTGAGCACTCAAGGCTCAAAGCTTTAGCTGAGCGAGCCAGATTCAAGCATTACATGACGTTTTTAGTTTCCCTAATTACCTATGGTGCAGTAGACGGATTAGTGGGAATTCTATGTGGTGCAGAGTATGCCTGGTTTGGAGCATTAACATTAGCGTTTTTTCCATTATTTTGGGGTCATAGTTTCTTCAATCCCAAAGACCCTCCTTTTGCGACATTGTTTACGCTGACGACTCTTGCAGGCGCTTACTTAATTAATTTTTATCTAACGAACCCAGATTCTATCAAATTAGGGAAAAATAGAGCCACTTTATACACTATTTTATATGGAACCTTAATCGGTCTGCTCTCGGGGATACGGATTGGGGGATTTCTAGTTTTATTCTTTATTTTAGCCACCTATCTAATCCTTCAAATTAGCCAAGGATTCAATCGGAGAGTACTGGTTAATTTTGGTGGCTTTTACTTACTGTTATGTGTCACTTGGTTTGTTGTTAATACAATCTGTTATCCTGCTTTTTGGTCAAATCCCATTGGTGGCTTTTTAGAAACAATTGGCTATTTGTCTCAACATCGTCTCCAAATCCAAGTCTTATTTGATGGTAAATTTATTCCCATTCAGCATCTTCCCTGGAATTACTTGCCGACTTGGATGTTTATGTCCATTCCCTTAATTTTTCAATGGGGATTTGTGGTCGGAATTGGTTTAATCAGCGCTAGATATACCAAGTTATCCAATCTTCAAAGAGCCAGCGCCATATTAGTCTTATTTCAAATTTTATTCATGCCGTTAGTGGCCATTATTAAGCATTCTCCCATGTATGATGGAATGCGGCATTTTTTATTTACCTTGCCTGGAATTGCCGTGATTGCGGCAACGGCTTTTATTTGGATTTATCAAAAACTCTCTAAGACAAGTTTTAAGATTATAGCAGCTACGTTTATCACAGTTGTGTATGCTGCGATCGCCTTTGAGATGGTCGCTCTACATCCTTATCAATATATCTATGTGAATCGCCTATCAGGTGGCTTGGAAAAAGTTCGCGATCGCTACGATACTGAATACTGGGGCTTGAGTTTGCGTGAAGGCATGGAGTGGATTAACGAAAATGCTCAACCTGGCTCCACTGTTTTAATAGGTGGTTTTATTTATTCTGCTCAATTATTTGCTCATCCAAGTATGAAGGTGATGGGCTACAACGAATCGACGGCAGCAGAAACACCCAAACCTTATTACTATTTAGCGTGGCCTCGGTGGGATGCTCAAAGTCAGTTACCGGAGTGTCCAGTTGTTCATCAGGTGATACGCCTAAATGTCCCTTTATCTATTATTAAACGCTGTCAGTAATCTCAGTTTCCCGGTGAATCGCTAAACATCTTAAAAAATCGGCTTAGTGTATCTCAATACACTTTCCTAGAGCAAACCTAATTTCCTTAATGCATCGGCGGCTGCCTGTTTTTCAGCTTCTTTCTTACTTTTGCCTGTGCCCTTCCCATAGACGATGCCATTGACCCTTGCTTCAACCGTAAATATTTTGGCATGGTCTGCTCCAGATTCATTGGTAACAGGATACTCAGGAATTTGTTGATGATTTGTCTGCGCCCAATTCTGAAATCTCCCTTTTGCATCGCCTGGAATCTCAGGAGTGGGAACTGAGATAACTGGATTTTCAAAGACGGAGTTAAAGAGAGGCTTGACTAATTCACGAACTGCGTCAATGCCAGAGTCCCGATAGTAAGCACCAATAACTGCCTCAAATGTATTACTCAACAACGATGATTTGGTACGACCTCCCTGTGACTCTTCTCCGTTGCCTAATCGTATCCACCTGCCGAGATCAAGTGCAGTAGCAAACTTTGCTAACTGTGTATTGTCCACCAGGTTAGAGCGGCGTTTGGTCAATTCCCCTTCCTTTTGACCTGGATATTGCTCGTAAGAGAGTTAGAGATTTACCGACCCGTTCGTGATTACTGATTGTCATTTTGAATTTATTGCTACCCCAATCTAGAAAGTACCTACAAAAAGAAACTTTTATAAATACCCCATATCCCAGGATGAGTTCATTAGGTATTTCGGGAAACTACACTTCCAGAGAAGATAATTCCAAAAGCCAGTGCAGTAAATGATCAGTATCATCAGGCGCAGTCGCTTACAATCATCTCCACTTGAGCTATTGACGCCTGGAGGTTCTCAACATTATTCATGCAAGAGTTATTTACTGATGTCTTAGTTGTCGGAGGTGGTACTGGTGGTACCGCTGCTGCCATCCAATCGGCGCGTAGAGGCATCCGAACCATCCTAGTGAGTGAATCCCCTTGGTTAGGGGGAATGCTCACCTCTGCGGGCGTTTCAGCACCGGATGGCAATGAATTAGCCGCCTTCCAAACCGGCCTTTGGGGTGCCTTTCTGCAAGAACTGTGGCATCGACAGGCAGGGGGGTTGGACTATAGCTGGGTTAGTATGTTTTCTTACGATCCCCGCATCGGAGCCAAGATATTCGCGGATTGGGTAGAGCAACTTCCTAACCTGAAATGGATTGCAGGACAAACCCCTTTAGAAGTTCTGCAACAAAGTAACTGCATGACGGGTGTTCGCTTCGCCGATTTCACCATCCACGCCAAGATTACCCTGGACGGAACGGAACTGGGAGACTTGTTGGCATTGGCAGAAGTGCCCCATCGTTGGGGTTGGGAATTGCGAACGCATTTTGGAGAACCCAGCGCCCCCATATCTCCTAATGAGCTAACTCAACGATATCCAGTGCAGGCTCCAACTTGGGTGGTTATCCTCAAAGATTTTGGCACTGCCGAGGATGCCCCAGAAATTCCCATCCCACCACATTACAATCCTGAGTTGTTTGCAGGTGCCTGGGATAACTATGGTGCCCAAATGTTTATGAATTATGGGCGCTTACCTGGGGGGCTGTTTATGATCAATTGGCCCATACACGGGAATGATTATGGTGAAGGTGTGGGGCGTTTAGTTAAATCTCCAGAACAGCGACAGCAGTTTCTTCAGGAAGCCCTTTGGCATACACAAGGTTTTGCTCATTTTATTCAAACCCAACTAGGGCGTCGTTATGGCTTAGCCGACCACATCTTTCCTCACTCTCTCATGGGCGGGGGGGCTTATGCGCTGCATCCCTACTACCGCGAAAGCCGACGCCTCCAGGGACTTGTTACCGTACTCGAACAAGATATTTTACCCATTGCTGGGGGGCAAGTGGCAGCTTTACCCCTCGATGAAACCGACCGTGCCATTACTTCCATCGCTGTGGGAAACTACCCAAATGACCACCATTACCCTGGCGTCAATTTTCCTTTAAAACCAAAATCGATCCGTTGGGGGGGACGCTGGACAGGAACACCGTTTACGATTCCTTATGGTTCATTAGTTCCAACATTAACAGACGGTCTGTTAGCTTGTGATAAAAATATTTCGGTATCGCACATTGCCAATGGGGCAACCCGGTTACAACCCGTCGTGATGAACCTGGGACAAGCCGCAGGCATGGCAGCATCATTGTGCATTGAACGGGGATGTCAGCCTAGAGATTTACCCGTCCGATGTCTCCAAGAAGCCTTATTACAAGACTCTGTTGCTCCTGCGGCGATAATTCCTCTATTCGATTTGCCCGCGCATCATCCAGACTGGCTGTATTGGCAGCGCTACTATCTGGATAACCCAGAAGACTATCCGGCAACTGGGAATGTTCGTGTTCCACAGTTGAAGGGTAAAAGGCTGAACGGTACAAGCCAGAAACACCAATTACCCTCTTCAACCTTTACGGGCTGTTTTCAACGCCGTGCATCGCAGGATTACAGGCTGACTCTAACTGAGCCAGTATTACACAAGGGACAGACTTGGATACTGATCACTCTCGAACCAGAGGTTGATGAGCAACTTCAGGTTTGTACAGACCAGCAACAGCTCACGGTTTGGGGGCGTTTGAATCACTCAGGTGGCTGGCTCGTCGTGGAAAAGATTGAGCCTGTGTAATATCTGCATAAACCTAAGAATTCTACCACCAATTCCCTGAATATCCAATAAATTACGCCGAAAGTTTTTCCTGACGCCCTCATAGGAACTCCGTATCAGGTAATAGAAATCCCGATACGGACATCTGCTATGAGCATTTACACCTGTATTTCTTACCAACTCATCTCAGTTGACACCCAAAAAAACAATGACAAATCTCCCCATCGTGGGAGTGGGCGCTAATGTCTAAATGGCATCTGGCTGGTTTTGGGAAAAATGCTCCCAACTGCAAACCGTTGAGACGAGATGCTGAAGTTTTGCTTCGTGTTACTGTCGGGTAGCCACGCAAAAATTCTAGCAGCTTGTCCTGGCGGCTAATCGAGACACTTCTGTCTTTATTATCCCACCAGCCTAAAATTTAGCAAAAATATTCTCGTTCTTCAATCAATATGCGGCAGGATTCCTTACTTACACGCACAGTGTTAAGTGTGGGAGGAATGCCGTTCTCCAGCTTTTGGCAGTCGTTTGATGTAGTCCTACATTACCAAAGGACTCCTATCGGTCACCAACCTGGAGGCAAGCCAATCGTCGGCAAAAGCTAATTTTTCCTAAACCATCAGCCCTAACAGCCAATACAGAGAGAATCGACAGAACCATGGTATCGGGTTCTAGCTGAACGTCAACCATCACCACACGCCTTAATGGCAGTTTTTCCTGACCCTATAGGCTTAAGTCCGTATCAGTGAGTAGACACCCTGATATGGACTTACCGTATGCGTAGTTCCTCTTTGCTTATTTTTCTGTTAAGTTTTTTAACAGTTTCACTCTCTGTTGATTCTGGGCGGATGACCTCCGATGCAACGGCTCTTGTAGAATCAGCTAGTGTCACTCAACTGCTAGCCGCTCAAACCCAAACCCACGGAAATCCACATCCTGAGCCGGGTAGCAAACGCCGGAGCTTCTACCAATTACAGAAAACTGGGATTCCTCGGTTATTATAAAGTTTCCACACCAAGCTTCATCCCTCAGATTTCCTCTGATGGTGAAGAAATTCTTCTACTTCCCCGATTTCTCTTGAGTTTTCTATAATTAGAGAGAAATTAGCTTTTAACATAACATTAGGGTGCTTTGAGTAAGCGCATGTTCTACAGTCGTGAGTTGAACTCACTGCTCAGGTGAAATGGTGAGACAAATCACTCAGGAACAAAAATTTTTTATCCATGCGATATGACCGCCCCTAAGATGATGAACCAAGTCGATCTGATCAAAAGCCTTAGCCCCAGCGCCATGGATCAGATTATGCTATATCTGGCTTTCAGCGCGATGAGAACCAGCGGACACCGACACGGGGCTTTTCTAGACGCCGCAGCAACCGCTGCTAAATGCGCGATCTACATGACTTATTTGGAGCAAGGTGAAAATACCCGGATGACGGGTCATTTACACCACATTGAGCCAAAACGGGTCAAGGTGATCGTTGAGGAAGTCCGGCAAGCCTTATCCGAAGGAAAGCTGTTGAAGATGCTGGGTTCTCAGGAACCTCGCTATCTGATTCAATTTCCCTACGTCTGGATGGAACACTATCCCTGGCAACCAGGGCGATCGCGCATCTCTGGTACCAGCCTCAACGCGGAGGAAAAGCGATACATTGCGGAGAAACTGCCCGCTAACCTACCAGATGCTCAGGTGATTAACTCCCTACAGTTTTTGGAGTTGATTGAATTCCTGCACAGTCGTTCTCAGGAAGAGTTTGAAAAAGAGCGGCGCGTGCCTTTAAGTGAAGCGATGGCGGAACACATCAAGCGTCGTCTGCTGTACTCCGGTACAGTCACACGCATTGATTGCCCTTGGGGGTTACCGTACTATGCCTTGACCGGTGCGTCTTACTCGCCAGCCGATGGCAAAGAGCGCACTTACACCATGGTTGAGGATACAGCTCGGTACTTCCGGCTCATGAGAGATTGGGCAGAACGTCAGCCGAGTGTGATGCGAGTGCTGGAAGAATTGGATATTCCGCCAGAGAACTTTGACCAAGCGATGCAAGAACTGGATGAAGTGATTCGCGCTTGGGCGGATAAGTATCACCGCGCTGATGGTGAGCCGATGGTGCTACAGATGGTTTTTGGCCCAAAAGTGGACTAGGGGGAAAAGAAAGGTTGAACGTTGAACGTTGTCAAGTTGAAAGTTGAGAAGATAATCTTTAATCTCCTCAACCGTGCAACATCAATAACAACCTTCCAACCTTCAACCTTCTAACCTTCAACCCAAGCTGTACCAGCGCCATGCTGAAACCAGGAGCACCGCAACGATCGCACCAATCAGGGTATTGATAAAATTCACAACTTCATTCGTCATCCAGTCGAATTTGGATTGCAGGGTTGCGCCAATCAAACTCTCTAGGTTGGTGGCAATAAAGGCCGACACTGCACAAAATAATACATCTGTCAAGGAAATTAGACCAACCCCCCAACCGATTAAGGCGATCGCAAACGAACCCACGACACCCGCGAGCGTTCCTTCCAAGCTAACCGCTCCCTCCGTGCCCCGCGCCACAGGCTGTAAGGTGGTGATGAGATAAGTTCGTTTTCCATAAGCCTTGCCAACCTCACTGCCACAAGTATCCGAGAGCTTTGTAGCTAAACTGGCAACATAGCCTAGAAGCAACAAACTTCGATAAGGCGGCGCAATCAATAGCGTTCCTAAGGCGCAGAGTGTTCCCGTTAGAGCCGATCCCCAGACATTTTCCGGTCCTCTGGCACCCGATCGCTTTTCCGCAATGCCTGCGGCTTCCTTCTGCTCCATCCCGATGCGGGTAACAGCAGAGCCGACGAGGAAGTAGAACATCACAACCACATAGCCCTGCCAACCCAAAGTTCCCCAGATCAGAACACCCAGCAGCCAAGCGTGAAATAGCCCTGCTGGAGTCAGTAACTTCTTCGGGGCAATCCATGCGATCGCCAGTAAAACCGTGTTCAAGCCAACCGCAACGAGCCAAGGAGTTAAAGAAATAGTAGAAAGCATCACAAATCCGTGAAGAACATCCTATTGTGATTTTAGGTTTAGGATAACGATTGCAAAATCTAAATTTAAAATCGCTATATGAACACAGTCCTCTTTCATCTCGCGTTTCCCGTTACTGACATTGAGCAGACTAAAGAGTTCTATGGAAATGGGCTTGGCTGTGAAATGGGGCGAGAATCCCGCCATGCCTTGATTTTTAATCTATACGGTAATCAGCTCGTAGCTCATGTTACCCAAGAACCCCCAACGCCACAAAAAGGCATTTATCCTCGACACTTTGGGCTGATTTTCACCGAAGAATCAGATTGGGAAGCCTTGCTAGAGCGTGTGCAACAGCGAAATTTAACGTTCTACGAACAACCCAAACTCCGTTTTCCGGGTCAAATCACCGAGCATCGCACCTTCTTTTTACAAGATCCGTTTTATAACTTACTGGAGTTTAAGTTTTACCGCCATCATGAAGCGATTTTTGGGGGGCGGGAGTTGGCAGTGGTTGGCGATCGGGTGTAACTGACATCTATTCTGAAAATAAGGCAGAAGGCAGAGGGCAGAAGGCAGAAGGGATAAGAATTTTCATTCCTTCGTTGTTCCCAAAAGGCATGGGGATCTATCTAGGAAATAGGAGTCAGGAGTCAGAAGTCAGGAGGAACCACTTTCATTCTTTGCGTTGTGTGCAGCTCATGGGAGTCTTGCACCACTTACAATCATCAGTTTAACCGTTCCCCTATTCATGATAGGGAAGTAAGATTTCCGGCTCCCCCTTCCCTTGTAGGGAAGGGGGCTGGGGGGTTAGGTTTTTCGACTTTTTGAAAAGGGTACAATCTGTCAAATTTAATCGGTTCAGAAAGTGCTGCGACTACGGCTGCTAGACTGCGAGGATGCACAACCATCAAAGCATGAGCAAAAACTGACAATTTCACCTCCCGACCGACAGGCATCTGGGAGTTTTGTGCAGGGATAATAATAAAATCCCAAGGCGTCCAGAGGGATGTAAAGTTAATGCGTTCCAACATCTTGGCGTCTTGATTCAAATCTGCCAAAAAAGTACTACCCGGACGCATCTGAACGCAGGCATGACTATGCCAGAGGTAGGCTAACCAAGTGCCTTGGTTAGGTGCAGAGATGGTAATGAAACGCTGTACCCGATTCATCCCTCCTAATCGTTGTACGTAGTAGCGTGTCACCAATCCCCCCATGCTTAAGCCAACTAAATCGATGGGCTGTTCAGGTGGAAATGTTTTGTTGATAAAGTCCCTAACTTGAGCTGCCATCTCTTCTAAAGGTAAGGTGGCATTATTCGGTTTTAGGTCGATCATATAAACTGACCAACCCTGTTGAATTAGGAAAGGCGCGAGGGTACGGAAAACAGAAGAAGTTCTAATAATGCCGTGAACTAGCACAACTGGATTCCGGTTGTTTTGATGGTTCATCAATGATTTACTCCCAATTCTGTAACTCAGTAATCCAGTTACGAAGCAACGCGGTAATTTGTTCGCGACGTGTTTCAAAAGTAGCCGCTATCCATATAAAGGCGATGCCCACGAGAAGTCCAACCACCCATTTGGAGAAGGGGTAATCAAAAATCAGAATTCCTAGTTGATAGAATGCATTGATTAAAAAAGTTGCTGTGCCGACATAAAGGTAAGCTCGAATCCTTAAACCCAATCCCGCAAAAATCACTAACAAACTAATGATTCCAGGGACTAACCCGCTCCATTGATTGCTCCATAAAGCCACCACACAAATGGCTCCACTACCCAGTAGGCGTAGGAAGTGACGGGTGGGTTTTTGTTCGGGTTGTTTGAGGTTGGGATCGACTTGAGCCACGTAGAGTAAAGACAGTGCCAAGGGGGTAACATACCACAAAGAATCGCTTAGTTTTAGATGCCAAAACCAGCGATAGAGTACCCAGTCAATTAATAGGGCACTGAGATAGGTAAAGCGAATTTGCTGATTGAGGATGGCAAAGAAAACGTAGTACCCTGCAACAATCAATAAGCTGACGGGGGAATTCCCCATTGGACTTTCGGCAACAGCAATCAAGGGAATGGCGATCGCTGCAACTGTCCAAGGGCGTTTTTGCCAACCCCAACGTTCCCAAGGCAGGATGAACAGAAAGTAAGCAAAGACAGCAGCGATCGCACCTTTCCAAGGCCCCAATGGCCCGGATAATAGACGGGCGATGGGTAAATTGAGCCAATACAGTCGCATTCCAAAGGCTTCTAAAAACCCCAGGTACACCCAGATTTCTCCACTCCCCGTAATCAATGGATCGTCGTCTTCCTCATCCCTGGTAGAGGTGTTGCGTCCCTGAAAGATGGCATATTGAATTAAAAACGCACCAACCCCAAATCCCAGCATCAACGATTGGGGCTGATAGGTAGTAGCCCCTATCAACAGAAGGCTACTCCAAGCCCAGTGCAGATGAGCGATCGTTTTGAGTTCTTCTTGTGTCAGGTGCAGGTACTGAATCAACCAGGGAGATAGTACCCGGTAGGCATACATAATACTCGTCCCCAGCCCTGCCATGACAATCAAGCCGTCGCCGCTCGAGCCTCCCGATAGTTGTAAGAGTTGATACAGTAAGATTTCATAAGCAGAAATCGACACCCCGCACAAAGCAAGGTAAATCAGGGGTTTAAATTCCTGACGCCGACGCCCCACGCCAATAGCAATCACAGCCAGAGCAAGGGTTGAGAAACCTGTCCAGTTGGCAAAAGTACCCCAGCGCAGGACGCTGCCTAAAATCCCATAAAGTAAAGGGATAACATGCCAGCTACTGTGTAAATGACTCCTACCTGTTCGACGCTGCCACCAATCCCCGGCTAGCTGGGTGATGAGTCCTAAAGCGAGGTTCGCGATCGCTAAGTTGAGGGCTGAGCGCCCAAAAAAGCCCAATCCCTCGGCTGTCAACAATTCCAGACACCAACCCAGGGCGTAAATGCTCCAGTTAGACGGGTGACGCCAACTGCGATAAAGGATAGCTCCCATTGTCCCAACGCCAGCCACCAGTACCGTCACCTCTGGGGAGAGAAAGCCCCAATACACAGCGAGGGAGTGAAGTGTTAGCAGGATGAGTTCTAAGCTACATAATGCGATCGCCCAACCGTCTGTTGCTGGAACATAGAGGGATGCTAAGGAAGGTTGGAGGTTGAAGGTTGAAGGTTGAGGGTTGGAGGTTGAAGGTTGGAGGTTGAAGGTTGGAGATTGGTTGTGAGTATTTGAACTTGTAACCTGTAACCTGCTAACCTGCAACCAACTACGTATCAGCCATAAACTGGTGAGTGCGATCGCACCAGCCACCAACCAACCCTCTGGAGATAGGGGCGGTAATCCAGGGATACCCTCCCATAAACACATCCCCAAAAAACTTAAACCAAACCCGACTGTAATTCCTGCCGCACTAACGGCTCGCAAATAACGGGTATTTACGAACATCAGGAGGGTGGCAACCCCTAGACTGACTAACCGAAAGCTTGGTATACCCAGTGTCAAGAATTGCAGCAAAATCAAGGTAGCTATACTTAACTGGCTAGCGAATTGCTTTCTAGAGCCAGATGTCCAAGTCGCTACCCCAGTCAGAGATATGGGTGTAATCAGCCACAACAAACCCCATGGAGTCAAGTTAACAGTTGGGTTTGCCCAGGCAGTTTGATAATTCACCCACAGCAAGACATAACTCAACC
>DATNQL010000826.1:0-5695 GCA_036704025.1 Stenomitos sp. | reverse complement strand
AACTGAGTTGCTAAATTTAAACCTTCCTCTTCGTTCAATTTTGACGTAACCGTCATAAACCACTTTTTGGCAAAAGCTTCGATTTGAGTTTGGTCAAAATCAGCAAGTTCAACATAAGTAAAGCCAGGGAAACGATAGGGTTGAGCGGCAAAACGACAAGTGATAATAAACCAATTTTGATAGTAGTTTTCCGAAAATTTAGTAATTTGCTTGAGCAATGGCTCAATATGATCGGTTTGGACTTCATCCAACCCATCCAGCAAAATTAACACCTTGCCGTGTTTAAGCAAAATTTCAACCTGCTGTGCCGAAATGCCAAAATCACCTAATTTTTGATTAATATAATCTAATAAATTAAAATCATCCCCTATCGTGATATTATTGCCGATCGTTTCCTCTGCCAAGCTTCTGAGTTGAAGAAAAATAGGAATTCTGGCTAAAGGGAACTCCCCTCGAATGCACTGAAGGGCGACTTTTTGTAAAAAGGTGGTTTTCCCCGCTCCTGGTTTGCCCATCACCATCAGTTTGGGGTAAGCCGAGATTGTCCTTTGTACACCCGCTAAGCTACTGGCATCCAGCGCGGAAACTCCCTTCTGGATTGATTCAGTTAAGCCCAAGCGATCGCAGGGGGTGGCTGTAGTTGATTGTAAGTCAGACACCTCCAGCCATTGTTGACAGCTCAGTTGTTCGAGAATTTTGACATTGACATAAACCTTATCTAATGGTATATGTTGAGCGATATCGAGTAACCGCAAGGTGCCACACTGGGCGAGAATAGGGGACTCAAGGAGCGATCGCACCTGTTCGACTAAGGCATCCACATCAGAGACCACCGTTAAATTCTGAACCATCGGTGCGATTGCGAGCTTTTGAACGGCTGGTGCCGAGTCCGGCTTTAATCCGGCAATCTCTTGCCAATCTAGATCCAGGCTCAAACAGATATCGATAAAGATATGGCGCTCAATCGGCTGACCTTTGAAGAACTTCCAAACCGACTGGCGCGTCTCTAACCCCACTTCACTGGCGAGATACTCTTGCGTCCATCCTTTACGCTGGAAGGCTTTTTTGGCCTGCTCAATGCCGACTGTAGATGCTCGGAGCGATCGCTTTACCATTTGTCAAAATTCTTTCCACTGGTTCGTCAATTATGGTATGTATCGCTACATTTTTGGGAAGTCCCTTCACAACTATATCCAAAATTTTGCCCTATCTCTCTGTTGGGAACACGCTGCATCAGTCACATTTCTTCAACTTTTCCAAGAGTGGAAAATGAGAGGGTAATAAGAGACGTTAAACAAGAATTTTCTTGAACCTTTTTGATGACAAATAGTTGAAAAAACGGTTTTAATCATGTGGGAGATTGTTTTTCAGATCCTGAGTGCCGCAACAATAGGATTGCTCGTTGGCTATTTCTGGGGCAGGGGTAACAAAGCCTCCCATCCAGAGGGGTGTGGTCATCAGTGGTTGGTTGAGACTGACACGGGGACACGGGGACGCGGGGACGCCGAGACATTTTCTGGACATCACCCACTCGTTTTGACCGCACCCCATCCAGAGAGCGCTCAGGTTTGTTCACACCATCTCCAAGAGTGTCAACAAGCTGAGGAGTCCCTGCGGGAGAGCCAACGCGCATTAGCGACCCTGATGAGCAACCTACCGGGCATGGTCTACCGATGCCAGAACGACTGCCATTGGACCATGGAATTTGTCAGTGAGGGCTGCTATCCACTGACGGGCTATCACCCTGCCGACTTAATGGGGAACCGAACCATCTCCTATGAGCAACTCATCCGTCGGGATGATAGCCACTGGGTCTGGAACGAGATTCAAGCCGCCTTGCAAGAGTCCCGACCCTTCCAGTTAACCTACCGCATCATCACGGCAACTGGTGAGGAAAAGTGGGTTTGGGAGCAGGGATGTGGAGTGTTTTCTCCCCAAGGAGAAGTGCTAGCGCTCGAAGGCTTTGTGACCGATATTACACAGCGCAAGCAATCCGAACAGTCTTTGCAGGAGAGCGAGGAACGATTCCGCCGTTTATCAGAAGCCACGGATGAAGGAATTTTAATCCACGATTACGGCAGGATTATCGATGCGAACCAAGCGATCGCGAAAATGTTTGGATACGAAACCGATGAGCTGATTGGAAGGAGTGGCTTTGAACTGCTGGTTCCCGAAGCGCGAGATATCGTCTTGAAGCAGATTCAATCCGCCTACGTAGAACCTTACGAAGTCGTGGCTTTGAGCAAAGACGGCTCTCAATTCCCCATAGAAATTCAAGCCAAACAGATCCCTTACCAAAATCGCCTCGTGCGGGTAGTGGCCATTCGGGATATATCCCGTCGCCAACAGATAGAAAATGAACTGCGGCAAGCGAGAGATCAGCTACGAGCCGTTTTGGATGCCGTACCTGGAAGTATTAGCTGGATTAGTTCCGATTTAAACTACCTGGGCGTGAATCGCTATTTAGCCAAAAGCTTCAACCAACCCCCAGAATTCTTTGTGGGTAAACCCATCGGCTTTCTCCAGCCCGGTTCACAAGTGAGCGAGTTCTTGCGTCAATTTTTTGCCAGCTCAGAGTCAGAAGCCTCACTGGAATTAGACTGGCAAGTCGATGGTGTTCCTTCCCATTATTTAATTGTTGCCCAAAAGTACCTGCAAGGCCAAGCCGCTGTCTGTGCTGGGTTTGACATTACTCGACGCAAGCAAGCCGAGCAGGAACTGCGCTACAGTGAAGCCTGCATTCGAGCATTGTATGAAGTCACAGCCGCTCAAGACTTGAGCTTTAACCAACGCCTTCAGCGGTTATTAGAACTCGGATGCGGGTGGTTTGGCCTGGATATTGGACTTTTGGGACGCTTAGACGAAAATTGTTATCAAGCGATCGCGGCTTTTGCAGCGGTACAGTCCAAGCCTCTGGGGCCGAATGCCTTAGTCCCTGATCCTGTTCAGGAATCCCAGGAGAGAACGGATTTTCCGACAATCGCCAACCCAGCTTTATCCACACCGATACTCCCCAAAGGCAGTCTTTTTGATTGGAAGCCGAGGAATTGCCAGAAGATTTGGCAAGCCGCAGGATTAGTGAATTTAGAGTCGGCGGTGGCGGCTCAATTGTCCGGCTATCCGGCACCATCTGTTGCGGCGATGGAAGCTTATCTGCGTACCCCAGTCACTGTCGCCGGTCAGGTTTACGGCACCCTTGGCTTTTGGAGTGCTCGTAAACGCAACCGCAACTTCAAAGCCGTGGAACGGGAATTATTGAAGCTGATGGCGCGCTGGATTGGGGGTGAAATTGAACGGCAACAAGCCGCAGATGCTTTGCAACAACAGTTTCATCGTGCGTTATTGCTCAAGCAAATTACCCAAGAAATTCGCCAAAGCTTAGACACCCAACAAATTTTACAGACGACGGCGATGCAAGTGGGACGGGCACTTCGCGTCAATCGTTGTTTATTGTTTCGATATGAGGCGACGCCATCTTCTCGATTAGTCTGTGTGGCGGAATATTTAACGGGAAAGCATACATCACTCCTCAATTTATTAGAGCTGACCGTAAAGGGCAATCCTTATCTCGAAGAAATATTGTCTCAAGACCGAGCGATACCCGTCACTCAGGTCGATGCTCATCAATTGTTGCAACCCTTTGTCCGCCTGTTTCATCGCCTCGGTGTGCAATCCTTGTTAACGGTTCGCACCTCCTACCATGGTCAACCGAACGGTGTGATTAATGTGCACCAGTGTGACGCAACCCGCTGTTGGAGTGAAGATGAAATCGAACTGCTTGAAGCCGTAGCCGATCAGGTTGGCATTGCCCTCGCCCAAGCTCACCTTTTAGAACAAGAAAAGCAGCAGCGTGAGCAACTGGCTGAACAAAATGTAGCACTAGAGCAGGCCAAGCAGGCAGCCGAAGTCGCCAACCAAGCCAAGAGTGAATTTTTGGCGATGATGAGCCATGAAATCCGCACACCAATGAACGGGATTATTGGTATGAATAATCTACTGCTCAATACTTCCCTCACAGAACAACAACAAGAATTTGCGCGAACCATCAGCAGCAGCAGCGAGGCTTTACTGCGAATTATTAACGATATCTTAGACCTTTCCAAAATCGAGTCCGGTAAGTTGGAGTGGGAGGATCAACCGTTCGATCTGATCTCTTGTATTGAGGCGGCGGTGAATCTGCTGACTCCCAAGGCAATTGATAAACGCTTAGAGTTGACTTACCAGATTGATGCACAAACTCCGCTCACTCTGGTGGGAGATGTGACTCGGTTGCACCAAATTCTGCTGAATCTCCTGAGTAATGCGGTCAAATTCACGGATGTGGGTCGAGTCCAAGTTTCAGTCACCGCCCATGCCTTGGGAAATAGCGAACCATCGAACTTGGTTTTAAGCCCCCATTCCCCATTTCCCAGGCTCTATGAGCTCCAGTTTGCTGTCCAAGATACAGGCATTGGCATTTCCCCAGAGCAAATGAATCGCCTGTTTAAGCCATTTAGCCAAGTGGATGCTTCAACGAGCCGACGTTACGGAGGTACAGGGTTAGGTTTGGCGATTAGCCAACGGCTGTGCGAACTGATGGGGGGTCGGATCTGGGTGGAGAGTCAGGGGACATGTGCTGGAAATCCGCCTGAAGATTTGAACTGGGAAAATCGCCATGGCTTGGGTGATGAGCCGATCTCAGCTCCCGTTGAATCTGATTGGTTATCTCACTCTGCAAAATCCTTAGGCTCTACGTTTTATTTCACTATCGTTGCTCCAGGTTATCCTTTTACCCAGTCAGTTCCTGATCAGGGCGATCGCTTCGTGCTGCCCCCTTGGGGCAATCGCTTAATTCCTGAACGAACTCCCCCCAGCCCTCAACCCTCTTCCTCTCCATCGATTCCGTTACGGATTCTACTGGCGGAGGATAATCGTATAAACCAGCAGGTTGCCCTACTGACCTTGAAACATTTGGGATATCAAGCCGATGTGGTCAGTAATGGTCGAGAAGTCCTCGAAGCCTTGCGCCGTCAACCTTATGATGTGGTGTTAATGGACGTGGAAATGCCCCAAATGGATGGATTAACGGCTACCCGTCTGATCGGCCAAGAATGGTCTGCCGACCTCATACTAGAGGATGCTAGCCAAGAATCACAGGTTAACTCAACAGATGTCTTAACCCCTCATCCCAAATCCCCACGTCCCCGAATTATTGCCATGACGGCTTATGCGATGGCAGGCGATCGCCAAAAGTGCCTTGAAGCTGGGATGGATGACTACATCAGTAAACCCATCCAAGAGCAGGAGTTGATTCGAGCCTTACAATTGTGCCAGTCAGTCATCGGTGAGTCTAGAAAGCCGTTCATACAGGAGCACTCGGTAGTCCCTGACAAGGTTGATGCTCCACCCGTACTCGATAGTCGGGTACTCAACTCCCTGCGGCAGATGGCGGGTGGCAAAGCCAGCACGATCTTACGGCAAATCATCGATCATTACCGCGAAGATGCTCCTCAACAACTACAAGACATCCGGAACGCTGTGGTGGCTGGGGATGCTCAAGCCCTGCGACAGTCCGCCCATACCCTTCGTTCCAGCAGTGCGAATCTAGGCGCAATGAATCTCTCCCATCTCTGCAAAGAGTTAGAAATGATCGGGCGTGCTGGTACCACGACGGATGCTTCGGAGTGGATCGTGCAGGTAGAGGCAGAGGATGAGA
>DATNQL010000825.1:0-2411 GCA_036704025.1 Stenomitos sp. | reverse complement strand
CAGTCTGGACTAAGCTGATGTGCAGCGAAATTGTCATAAGGGGTGTGGGGTGTGGGGTGTAGGGTGTGGAAATAGGCTTTCTTACTCCCTTCCCACCAGAAGATTACTGATTCTCCACTCCCCCAGCTCCCCCAGCTCCCTCAGCATAGGTATTCTTAGAGCGGGAAGGGAGTAAATGCGTCACAGCTTATTACCGAAGAAGACACCCAGACACGGAGACACTCCAGACGCGGAGAGTATGAGTGCGTGGTTCCAATCCGCGTCCCTGAACTAAGCCTATATACTCAGGGATGTTAAAAAACTTCATCAAATTTCATCATTATGGGTGTTTTTTCTGAAGATACCCTTTACAGAACTTTAGGTAACTTTATATGATAAATGGTGCAGTGAGTTTTCGTTAACTTTCTCTAAGAGATATTTCAACTTTTACGGATGTAGGCGTCGAGAGCAGGTCATCAGCCAGGATTGAGTTGATAAAGCCGCTCACCCTAAAACCACTGCTTCGTTGATTGAACTCAAAGGCTGAACCGCCATCAGCCACCTAAAAAGGCAAGAGTTATGAAGACGCAGTGGAAAAACAGATGGGTAAAAGTAACGATTTGGGTAGCGCTCGAAATCATCTTGAACCTACTGGGACTTGATAACCTTGCCGACTACAGTGAATTCATCTTTGAGCAAGAAATGGCGATCGCAACCAACCAGCCTCAAATGATTGCTCTAGTTCCGCCTCACTATCCATCAGAGCACAATATCAAGAGCCTATTCGCTTATACCAACCCCCATTCCAACGTATAACTCTCTCAGGATTTACGCAAAATATCTCTTAAACTCTTATTCCTCCGTGTTCTCGGTGCCTGGAGTGGTTCGATTTTCCGTTACCTGTACGTAATATCGTTTCTTTTTAAGTTTGCTACAGATGATTGACACGGGGACTCACAGACGCGGGGACGCGGAGAGTGATTTGTAGCGAAGATTTAGGTATTTGATATAAGTCTTATCTCTGTTTCTTATACCTCAGTGTCCTTGTATCCATACAAAAAGCGATCGCTTTATATATGCGATCGCTTAAATTTCAACAGCATTAGAGGTTCATCCAGCTACTTGAGGACTCCCAAAACGGGCGCTACCTCAGCCTCTGCAATGCTAGAATTCGAGAACCCCTTGGCATAAATCTGGGGATTGACTTGAGCGATTTGGGTATACGATTCGCGGACTTGAGCGTTCACCGCCACCATCTTCACGTCATACATCTGGGTAGCCACCTTCGGGTAGAACCCAATACCGACAATCAGCACTAGAAAACAGAGGGCAATAAACACTTCACGCGGACTCGCATCGTTATAAAGAGCCTCGCTCGGTAAGACACAGTTTGTCCCGAAGCACACGGTCTCCTGACTGCCCTGATTTTCCGAACCTGGATTGGTGACATTGCATGTCGGTGCTGCACCAGAGTTGTAAAACACATGTCGCAGCATGGAAAGCAGATAGATGGGCGTTAAAATAACTCCTACAGCTGCTAAGAACACCGTCACCGTACGGAAAGGCGAACTATAGATATCGCTGGTTGATACACCCACAAACACCGAGAGTTCGCTGATAAAGCCGCTCATTCCAGGCAGCGCTAGCGATGCCATGGCACCGGCGGTAAACAAAGCAAATACTTTGGGCATGACTTGACCAATCCCGCCCATCTCATCCATCATCAGGGTGTGGGTGCGATCGTAAGTTACGCCGGCTAGGAAGAACAGCACCGAGGCAATTAAACCGTGGGAGATCATCTGCAACAGTGCGCCACTGATACCCACATCGGTGAAGGATGCAATCCCCAACAGGACAAAGCCCATGTGGGAAACTGACGAATAGGCAAGGCGGCGCTTCATATTGGTCTGACCAAAGGAAGCAAAAGCGCCGTAGATAATGTTAACAATACCGAGAATGGCGAGAATGGGTGCAAAGTAAATGTGGGCATCGGAGAGAAGCTCTAGATTCAGGCGAATCAATCCATATCCACCCATCTTCAACAGCACACCGGCTAAAATCATCGATACAGGAGCCGAGGCTTCACCATGGGCGTCAGGCAACCAAGTGTGCAGGGGGAAAACGGCCAGCTTGACACCAAAAGCAATCAGCAATCCTGCATAAAGGGGCAATTCTAGAGCTAAGGGATAATCTTTCATGGCGAGTTCGACCATATCGAAGGTGATATTGTCGCCGTAGAACGCCATGCCCAACGCCGCCACCAGAATAAATATAGAAGCTGCTGCGGTATAGAGTAAGAATTTTGTAGCGGCGTAGCGACGCTTCTTGCCGCCCCAAATGGAGACAAGAAGGTAGACAGGAACTAGCTCCAGTTCCCACATAATGAACAGCAGCATTACATCTTGCGCGACAAACACCCCTATCTGTGCGGA
>DATNQL010000824.1:0-5113 GCA_036704025.1 Stenomitos sp. | reverse complement strand
GTTTTTACGCAATGGGGCATTGAAAATTAGTAGCCTATACTACATACACTACGTAAAAAACTCTTTCCATTACCCATTACCCATTACCCATTACCAAAATTACGTAGTGTGACACTTCAAGGTGCGGAATGTGGGTTAAATCACACTGCTAGCCGCTGTTGGGGCTTGGTTCGTTGATGAGGCGTCAACTTGTGGCGTCTGCTCCACGCCTGTATTTTTCTCCTCAAATACATCCAAGTCAAACCAAAAGGTTGTACCAATACCCACTTCACTCACTAAGTGAACTTGGCTGTGATGCTTCTCAATAATGTTTCTGACAATCGAAAGCCCTAACCCCGTTCCTTCCAGGGTATGAACTCGGTTTTCTACACGGAAGAACCGTTCAAAAATCGCTTCTTGGTCTTCTGCGTCAATCCCAATACCTGTATCAGAGACTTCAATTCGCACGGATTGAGTCTCATTATGATGATTGAGTTTTGGTTCTACTAAATAGGCGCGAATCGCAATGCGTCCACCGGATTCCGTAAATTTCAGGGCGTTACCCACCAAGTTATCAAACACTTGGAGTAATAAATCATAGTGACCCAAAACCGGAGGCAAGTTGGGTTCAATCTCATGAAGCAGTTCAATCCCTTTGTCACGGACGTTGAGCTGGTAGGTTCGCAACGTTTGCTCTACGGGTTGAGCAATGTCTACAGGCTCAAAGTGATAAATTCGACAAGATGTCTCCAGTCGGGATAAATCCAATACATCATTGACGAGACGAGTTAAACGGTCAGTTTCGCGGTTAGCCGTTTCGAGAAACTCCTTGCGCTCGATTTCCGTCAAGTCTTCTCCATATTCGTGGAGTGTTTCAATAAAGGATTTGATATTAAATAAGGGTGTCCTCAGTTCGTGGGAGACATTACTGATAAAGTTGCTCTTGGCCTCATTCAACTCCACCTCACGGGTAATGTCTTGCACCGTCATGGCAATTCCCTTCAGGGTTTCACGGTACTGATCGAACACACGAGTCAAGAGAATACGCACCGTGCGCGCCGCCGGTTGGGTGAGAGTAATCCGGAATTCTTCTCCTTCACGGTCTTCGCCTTGCCGTAGGTCATCGCTATCGAGATCGGTTTGACCTCCAGCAATTTGATAAAGAGGCCGCGTTAGTTCCATCGTGACCGCGTTAGGCAGATGATGCAAGACATTTTCTCCCACAATGTCACACCCTTCCCAACCAAAAATGCGTCGTGCCGTCAGGTTGACCAACATCACCTGTAAATTGGTGTCAATTAACACAGCACCATCGGCAATCGTGGAAACCAGCGTCTCTAGCTTGGCTTTCTCAGCGGTGAGTTCCTCAATATTTTGCTCTTCGTAGCGCTCTAGGCGCTCTGCCATTTCATTAAAGCTGAAAATCAGCTCTCCCAGTTCTCCCCCTAACGGCAGGTCGATGCGTTGCTTGAAATTCCCCGCTGCAATGTTTTTCACCCCAGTGAGCAGTTCTTTGATGGGCTTTGTAATCATCAAAGCATTGGACACCGCCCCCAGAATGACCATTACCCAAATCGAGATAAACACAGCGATGGTCACATCTCGTGTCAAATTTGAGGAAGCAACAACATTTTTGTTCGGGTTAATGCCAATCGCTAAAACGCCCAAAGACTTGCCATCGTGCCGGAGGGGAACAAAGACATCCGTCACTTCCCCATCTGGCGTCAGGTGTTGCCGTACCATGGGCAACTCCGAGTTACTCGCATAATTTTCTGGCAGTTCAATCCGGCGCTTAATCGTCAGCGAGTTCTGCACCTCAGATTCCGAGAACGGAATGCCAAAAAAGATGCGACCCTCTGCATCCGCATAGAGCATATAGCGGACGCTGGAGGTTGTGCTATAGAAGCGGTGAGAAAAACGAGCCACTTCCGTCAGGTTGTTTTCCGCAATCTGAGGTGCCACATTAGCAGCCAGCAACAGACCTAAGTCACGACCGAAGCGAGTATCGTTCATTCTCGCATCTTGTTGAATCGTGTTCACCGCCCAGAAGGTCAGGCCGCTCATGATCAAAGAGACGGCTAGTGTCGCTGCCGCCATCAGTCGGGTTTGGAGTGTAAAGTCCGACCACCAATGCGCGATGACTTCTCGTATGGTTTTTAACAAAGCCGAACTCGGTTGGTTTACCACGATCAACAGAACAGTCTTTTGGCAGGAAATATTTGGGTCTTTCAGAAATCGTTTTCCAAGAAAGCGTTCCCCTTTATATATATATAACGATTTGCTGGACGCTCACGTTATTTAGGGAGAGTAGAGGCTAACCAATATACCTTTAATTGTGCGGGGAAACTGATGTGAGTGCTCGATGACCGATATCTCTACGGTAATATATTCCCTCAAACTGAATCAAATCGATCGCCTTGTAAGCTTGTGCGATCGCAACAGCCAAAGTCTCCCCGGTTGCCGTTACTCCCAGGACGCGACCCCCATCCGTCACAATTTGTTGCTGCTTAAGCTGAGTTCCGGCTTGGAATACCGTCGCACCCAGTTGTTCAGCTTGCTCAATACCCGTAATCACCTGACCTTTTTGGTAGGCACCTGGATACCCTTGAGCCGCTGCAACAACACAGGCGGCTGCACCGGGTTTCCAGGCAATCGGTGGGAGTTGCGCGAGTCGCTGTTGGGTACAAGCTAGGAGCAATTCGTCCAGAGGTGTTTCGAGTAAAGGTAAGATCGCTTGAGTTTCTGGATCGCCGAAACGACAATTAAATTCCAGAACCATCGGGTCACCTTGGGGCGTAATCATCAATCCGGCATAGAGAACCCCCCTGTAATCAATACCCCGTTTCCGTAAGGCATCCACGGTTGGCTGGAGAATTTCTTGCTCAATGCGTTCCATTAAGGCTGGTGTGACAATGGGGGCTGGGGCATAAACGCCCATTCCTCCTGTATTTTCTCCCGTATCACCCTCACCAATCCGCTTGTGATCCTGAGCTGGTAACAAAGGTCGCACGGTTAAGCCATCCGTCAGTGCTAACACAGACACTTCTTCACCCGTCACACACTCTTCAATCACCACAGGACTCAACCCATGTTTGAAGAGTGACTCAATGGCGGCTTTAGCCTCTTCCACCGTACTAGCAACGGTTACCCCCTTACCGGCAGCCAATCCATCCGCTTTAACCACAATCGGCGCACCTTGAGCGGCAACATAATCCATTGCCGCCTGCTCATGGGTGAAAATCTCACACCGAGGCGTGGGAATGCCTGCTTCTTGCATTAAAGACTTCGCCCAGTATTTACTCGATTCAATCTGTGCCCCTTCCTGAGTGGGTCCAAAAACCATGAGGTTCGGGTTGTGTTGTTGGAAGTAGTCTGTAATTCCCAAAGAGAGAGGGAGTTCTGGGCCGACAACCACCAATGTCACATTCTGAACCACCATAAATCGAGCCATGCCCTCAAAATCATCCACTCGGTAGGAAACATTCTGGCAACGCTCTGTGGTGGCTGTGCCACCATTACCAGGAATGCAGATTACCTGTCGAATGCGCTGAGATTGCAACAGTTTCCACGCCAGGGCATGTTCACGTCCCCCATTGCCAACCACCAAAACCTTCACGTTAGCTTTATGCTCCAGAAGAATTGAACTTTCAAGAGTTTACACTGCGAATCAGTGGCTCTACTCTCGTGGGCACTTTCATGGGTTGGTGTTCAATCTCCTGTAGGATAGGCATCCGGCTTGTTTGGCTCTGCCGTTCTCATGGGAATAGCTGACTCTCCTGATTCCTACCATAATTTAATCTTTCATGACTTTTTGCTGCTGATAACGTTCTTTAAACCGCCGTTGTTGTTGGTTATGATCCACAATCGGAGCGGGATAATTCAGAGTGTGGCGCTCAAGAGGGGGTATGTCCCCACTGATCAAATCCTCCGTATCAACCGTTCGCAGTTCAGGTAGCCATTCTCGGATGTATTCGCCTTCTGGGTCAAATTTTTTGGCTTGACTGGCTGGGTTAAAAATCCGTAGGGGTTTGGGGTCCATGCCACTGGACGCACTCCACTGCCAGCCGCCGTTATTCGCCGACAGGTCGGCGTCGTATAACTTTTGCATAAAGTATTTTTCTCCCCATTGCCAGTTGATGAGTAAGTCTTTGGTCAGAAAACTGGCAACAATCATGCGGCAACGGTTGTGCATCCACCCAATCGTGTTGAGTTGACGCATGGCAGCATCTACGATGGGGTACCCGGTTTTACCCTCACACCAAGCTTGGAATAGCTGTGGATTATTGTCCCAAGGAAAATCTTGAAAAGTCTTGCGATAAGGCCCATCCGCGAGTTCTGGGAAGTGATAGAGGGCGTGTTGATAGAACTCCCGCCATGCTAATTCCTTTTGCCATGCCTGGATGCTCGCTTGGGTTTCATCACTACGGCTATTTTTTAACGCGGTGATGGTTGCCTCCCAAACAGTACGAATCCCGATCGCACCAAATTTTAGCGCGGCACTGAGTTCAGATGTACCCTTGATCGCCGGGAAGTTGCGTTGTTCTTCATACTCGTTAATGGCATGAGCGCCAAATGTCGCCAACTTGGCTTGTGCGGCTTCTTCCCCTGGTGCTGTCAACAGCTCATAATCCCAAACAAAGCCTAAATCCTTAGCCGTTGGGAGTGCGATCGCTCCTGCGTGTTGCGCCCTCTCCTGTTCGTCTGGGGTGAGTCCCTCGGCATGATTGAGGGTATCTACAGGAGCCATCTTGGCTTGGTTACTCCAATTTTTCCAGAAGGGAGTGTATACCGTGTAAGGCTCTTGGGATTTCGAGTAAATTTCCTCCGGTGCGTGCAGCAATTGATCCCAGTGATTGTGTACCTCAATCCCCTTTTCTGCCAGCGCCTCCCCGACGAGGCGATCTCGTTGTTTCGCATACGGCTCAACATCCCAATTCCAGAAAACGGCTTTCGCCTTGAGCGCGGCTGCGAGGGCTGGGAGCGCCTTAAACGGGTCGTTGTGCAGAATAAGCAATTGGCTACTTGCCTGGGTGTAGCGCTGTTGAAGGGACTGCAAACAGCCCATCAGGTAACTTACTCTTGCCGGAGCCACATCATCCCTTGCCAAGATGTTGGGATCGAGACAGAAGACGCC
>DATNQL010000823.1:0-2756 GCA_036704025.1 Stenomitos sp. | reverse complement strand
CAGCTCCCCCAGCTCCCCCCGCTTCTCAAATTTTTCTAACGACAATAAATTAGCCCTGCCTTGTAGGGGAGGGTTAGGGAGAGGTGGGAAAGGGATTAGGGGGTTAGGTTCAACTGTCTTTTTCTACATAACGTACACAGTCAGGAATGCACATGATCTTAATAACCATTCAGAGTTATAATTTATAACCAATCTGGCGTAGAAATTCTTGGCGAACAATGACTTGCTCAGGCGTTTCCACACCCTTGGGTGAAAAGCCGTCTACAACTCCTATAATCCCACGTCCTTGTTGAGTTTCTGCCACAATGACTTCTACAGGATTAGCGGTTGCACAGTAAATGGTGCAGACTTCAGGGCATTGTTTGATGGCATTGAGAAAATTGATGGGATATGCTTCTTGGAAGACAATCATAAAACTATGACCTGCGGCGATTGCTTGAGCATTCTTGGTCGCTATATTTTGCAGATTTTCGTCATTTCCTGACACTCGCACTAAACAGGGACCTGATGCTTCACAAAAGGCTAGACCAAATTTAACTTGGGATGAGGTTCCGACCAGAATTTCATGTAAATCCTCAACGGTCTTAATAAAATGACTCTGACCGATGATGATATTACATCCCTCAGAGATTTCAATTGGTATTGCTTTAATTTCCATCACTACTCAAAACTCAAAACGTTGACATCGCTAAAGTTTTTTGAAGGTATCCAGCAATTCTAACTGTTGAGACTTTTCTTCCAGTTTTACAGCCAGTTGATCGCAGACGACCCTACACAACTCAAAGATAGTCACGTCAGCAATCTGATAAAATACGCTGACTCCCTGAGGTTTACGAACCACAATCCCCGCTTGAGTCAAAATTTTCAAGTGCTTGGAGACATTCGCCTGTCCCAGTCTAGTGGCTTCGATAATATCGGTAACATTTTTTGCGCCATCTTTGAGGCAACATAAAATCTGAAGCCGACTGACCTCAGACAAAACCTTGAAGTAGTCAGCCATGTGGGCAAGGGCTGTAGGGGAAATCTGTGACATCGATACTCAGTTTTCATGAACTAGTCTATACCTAAAATATTACCATATAGTGATAATGTTATAATGACTCGGCGGAGTATGCCTTGCTCATGAAAGCATTCGTCAAGGCAGAATGGGTAGCTAAGCTGATGTGCAGCTAAATTGCCATAGCGAAATTGTCGTAATGGGTGTGGGGTGTGGGGTGTAGGGTGTGGAAATATGTAAATTAAATGCGTCACAGCTTAATCAATACGAATGAAGACAGCAGAATAGGGACACGATGATTAGCGTGTCCCTAAAAGCCATGGTGTTGGAACTCAAGTCAGTGGCTTACCATTGCAGGTTAGCAATCTCGTCCTCGTCCCCCCAGAGATCAGCTCCTTGGGGATCGGGTAAATTTTCCAGATAGGAGATTGAAGCCTTGAGTTCTTCTTGGAGCTGTACGATCGCTATGGCTAATGGCTCAAGGTTTTGGGCTTTGGCATCGTCCCAAGGGTCAACACTTGAGGCAGCCGCTCCATTTTTCACAGAATTCAAGGCTTTGAACTCGCTATCAACGTTTGCCATCGCTTGCCCCACACCATCGAGATCAAACGGTAGGGGAGCAGGTAGATTCTCTAGACACAAGCTCATCGCATCCACCTGAAAATTAAAGTCCGCGACCGCATCTTCATCCCCATTCAGGTCAATCTCGCCAAACTGAGCGATGGCACCTTCCAACTGCTCAATCGCTTCGGTTTCCGGTCGAGCCTTAAACTGTTGATATAGGACATCCATTTGACCCTGAGTATCTGCGATCGCTTGCTTTAGCCCACTGACATTCACATCTGAGGCCGCTTTTAACTGACCAAGATGCACGGCAACAGCAACTAGCTGCTCTGTAAGCTGTTCAATCGTAGTTTCGATGCGCTTAATCGCTTGTGTCTCAGGTCGATCTTGAAACCGTTGAATCAGCTCGCCTAACGGCCCTGGAATATCTGTACTAGGTACTTCTTGCCCAATGGGTTTAACCTTTTCCGGAACCGGTAGAGATACCTCATCAAACAGTGTCGTCAGAGGCAGCTCATCAAAAGGTGATGCTATGATATTCTGTTGACCCAGAATATTTTGGCTAGCTACCTCTTCCTCACGGGGTTGAACGGCTTGTGGAGTCGATAGATGATCCACACGCTGTTTCAGGGCGTCTAACTGTACACTGAGTTCTAAGATTGCCTCTTCAAATCCCGTGGAATCAACGGATTGAGGTGCGGAAGTACCATCAACACGCTGTGATAGAGCTTCTAGATACTCAGCCAGTTGTGCCATCGCCCCTTCCAACTGCTCAATCGCTTGAGCCTCAGGTCGATCATTGAACTGTTGGTTCAAGCTATCAAGTTGACCTTGGATGGTAGTGATCGCTTGAGCCGTCGGAATATTCTCCAGATACAGTGTTACAGTTTCTAACTGTTCAGACAGTTGTGCGATCGCAGCTTGTGATTGTTCAATCGCTTGAGCCTCAGGTCGAGCATTAAACTGCTGGTTCAAGCTCTCGAGTTGACCTTGGGTTGTAGAGATCGCTTGCTCCACTCCAGTCAGGTCAACCGCTTGAGCGGTCGGAATATTCTCCAGACGTAGTGTTACAGTTTCTAACTGTTCCGAGAGCCGTGCAATTGCAGCTTGTGATTGTTCAATCGCTTGAGCCTCAGGCCGAGTATTGAACTGTTGGTTCAAGCTCTCGAGTTGACCTTGGGTTGTAGAGATGGCT
>DATNQL010000822.1:0-8156 GCA_036704025.1 Stenomitos sp. | reverse complement strand
CAGCAAGCCGAAAGACCCGCTACAGGTCTAGTGACTCCCAGTCAAGCCAATACAATATATCTACCCTCAGCACCCCAACGCCCCTTCAATGCATCTCCCACGAGAAGTGCTGAGCCAGAATCCGCCGACAAGACCCCCTTGGGCTACTAGGGGTCAGCGACGAATGTTTCCCACCAGCCAGATGAAGGCAGGGGGAGAGAGGAAGAAACACATAGAAAAAAAGGATGCTGATTTCTGTCAGTCTGCACTCTTTCTTTCCACAAGCGCTCACTTAGGATAGTTGAGTTCAACCAGCCATCCAGCTCAAAACTCAAGACGGATCAGCGGGAGGTGACCCCACATAGCTCAGAATACGTCTCAACTACCACGTTTCAGGCTGCTGCTGGTCTGGGGATTAATGATGGCAGCAGGTCTTGGCATTTTGGTCAATTTATATCGATTGCAAGTTACGCAGGCACCAGTGCTGGAGGGACGAGCACGTCGGCAGCAAATGGTATATCTGCGCCCCTTTGTCCCCCGCCGTTCGATTATTGACCGCAATGGCAATATGCTGGCTACAGACCGCCCTGCGTATACGTTATATGCCCACCCGAAGCTGTTCAAAATTGCTAAGCGGGAAATGGCGACATTACTCGCTCCCATTCTGGGGAAGTCCTCAACCGATTTAGAAAAACGGTTCAATCAAAAATCAAGTGGGATTCGGATTAGCTATGCCTTGACCGAAGAAGTCGCCGATCAGGTGGCTCGGCTTCAAGCCAATGGTCTAGAGCTGATTCAACAATACTCTCGCCTTTATCCCCAGCAGGATTTAGCGGCAGATGTCGTCGGCTACGTTAATGTCGATCATCGAGGACAGGCCGGAGTAGAGTATTCTCAGGAAGATGTACTTGAACGAGCGGTTCGTACACTCCGACTCAGTCGCGCTGGCAATGGCGCACTCATGCCAGACCATGTTCCTGAAGGATTTCTGCATTTTGATGACTTGCAGTTGAAGTTAACCCTCGATAGTCGCCTGCAAAGGGCTGCCCGTTTTGCTCTCAAGCAGAAAATGGATCAGTTTGGTGCTGTTCGAGGCAGTGTGATTGTCATGGATGTCCGGGATGGTTCTCTGTTAGCCATGGCAACAGAGCCAACCTATAATCCTAACCAGTACTCAAAGTTTGATGTGGGTCGGTTTAAGAACTGGGCGCTGTCAGATTTGTACGAACCCGGTTCAACGTTCAAACCGTTAAACGTCGCGATCGCTTTAGAATCGGGTGCGATTCAACCCGACAACATGTTTAATGATACCGGTCAGATTCAGTTTGGGCAATGGCAGATTGCCAACTTTGACTTTGAGTCTAAAGGGGGTCATGGCCTAATCAGCGTCAGCAAGATTCTGGAATATTCCAGCAATATTGGTATGGTTCGGATCATCCAACAGATGAAGTCGAAGGTTTACTATAGCTGGTTAGAAAGACTGGGTTTGGGGCAGAAAGTGTCGATTGACTTGCCCTTTGAGACCGCAGGACAGCTCAAAAGTGAGCGACAATTTACGGCAGGGCCGGTGAATGCAGCAACAGCCTCCTTTGGTCAAGGCTTTTCGTTAACCCCCATTCAACTCACTCAACTCCATGCCGCTTTAGCCAATGGGGGTAAGCTCGTGACTCCCCATGTGGTTCAGGGTCTATTTGATAGTAAGGGGCAAATCCATTGGCAACCCCGCCGCCCAGCACCACGAGCAATTTTCTCCCCAAAAACCACCCAGACGGTGATTGAGATGATGGAAAATGTCGTTCGTCAGGGTACAGGAAAAAATGCCCAAATTCCAGGTTACCGAATTGCTGGGAAAACAGGTACCGCTCAGAAAGCTAGTCCCACAGGTGGCTATTACTCGAATGCCAAAATCACTAGTTTTGTTGGTATTTTTCCCGTGGAGTCTCCCCGTTACGTCGTTTTAGCTGTAGTTGATGACCCCAAAGGGAAAGATGCGTTTGGTTCAACCGTGACAGCTCCCATTGTTAAGTCTGTGGTCGAAGCCCTCATTTCTATTGAACGTATCCCACCCAGCCAACCCATAGAGCCGACGAACTGAAGCCGATTAAGCCTGAGTTTAATCTAGCTCCGAGGTTCGAGTTTGGCTTTGCTGCACTTGCTCTAACAACTGCTCAATTGTATAGGCAGGTTCTTTGCAGCTGAGTCCCTGGCAGACTAAACCCACGGCATCCTGGGGGAATTGGGTTTCTAATTGCAAGATACTGGTTGGCCAGTAATGAGTCTTCAAGGAGGTCAGGACGTTATCCTTAGCGCGAATCAATGTACAGTGGCAATACCAATCCAAGGCTGTAAATAAGCTGGGGCACACCTGGGGCGACTGGTTCATCACCCGACTAAAGGCTTGCAGGGCTTGCTCGGCCTGATCGAGGTACTGGAGGTCTTCCGTGAGCAAAGCCAGACGCACCAGATTGGCGATCGCCACTCCATTAGCTGAGGGGGTGGCATTGTCAGCATAGCTACGCTCTCGCACTAACAATTCATCACTGGCATCATTAGCCGCATTGTAATATCCTCCGAGTTCCACACTCCAAAGGAATTCATCAAACTCTTCCTGCACCCGAATCGCTTTCTCTAGCCAATCAGAAGGTTGCAGGTGAGAAGTTGGGTGTGAACGTTCTCGGTTTACCTGGCTTACAGACAAACTCGCTTGATGTAAATCCAACAGCGCTTTGATCCACAAGGCATAATCTTCAGACTGCGCCAGCACTGAGGGTTGACCGTCATAATTGAGTCGGTGGAAGCGTCCCTGCACCCATTGGTACTCTAAGATAAACTGAGCGGCATCGGCTGCTAATTGCCAATATTCGGGCTGATGGAATACGCTGTACGCCCGCGCTAAGCCAGAAATCATCAAACTATTCCAAGCGACAATCATTTTGGTATCGGTTACCGCCGGAATCCGACCGGGCCATTCATGTCCTTTCGCTTCCTGATTATTGCGCGCAGGCGGGAAGGTGTTTAAAGCATCCGGCTTTGAACCATAACGCACAGCAAACAATTTAGCTAAAGCCGATTCAACCGTCTCGCTTAACTCCTCCGAGTAACGGCGCTGCAAAACGTTTGTCCCTTCAAAATTGCCCTCGGCTGTAAGGGTAAATTGCTCCTTGAGTTCCGTGAATTCTTCAGGGGTTAAGAGTTGTTCTAATTCTTCATAACTCCAGACATAAAACGCTCCTTCCTCTGGTTCAGCCGCATTGGGTTCACTGAAGCTATCGGCGTCTTGAGCGGCATAAAAGAATCCCTGAGGTGAGGTCATTTCCCGCTTAAGCCATTGGACAGTCCCCGCGATCGCGCGTTTAAAGACAGGCTGCGTGCTGCCTGCACTCCACAAATTTGCCAGATATTCGACAATTTGCCCATTGTCATAGAGCATTTTCTCAAAATGAGGCACCGTCCATGTCGCGTCAACCGTGTAACGGTGAAATCCACCCGCCACATGATCGTAAATGCCACCTTTAGCGAGGTCTAATCCACGCGATCGCGCGGCTTGGAAAGCGTCATATTTAGACTCAAACTTGAAGCGAGTACCCCTGAGTACCAGTTCAGCATAAGGCATCATTGGGAAGCTGGGTCCATAGTTGCCGGCACTGACAACACCCGTATTCGTCTCGATTCCACGCTCTAGCAAGTCTTCGCTCAACGGTTCGGTTCCAGCCGGGACACTCGCCTGTTGGAGGTTAGTAAGAATCTCTTCTTTGAAGGTTTGGAGTTTGGTTTTTTCCAGATCATAGAAGCGACGAACCGCTTGCAGCACTTGCAAAAATCCGGGGCGTCCGTAGCGGGGCGCAACAGGAAAGTAGGTGCCACCATAAAACGGCACCCGGTCATCAGGAGTGAGAAAAACGTTAAGAGGCCAACCGCCTTGACCGGTCATCATCTGCAACGCCTGCATGTAAATGCTATCAATATCCGGTCGCTCTTCCCGATCTACCTTAATCGGCAGGAAATTGGCGTTCATGTACTCGGCGATCGCGAGATTGGAAAATGCCTCTCCTTCCATCACCGTACACCAGTGGCAGCTAGAATATCCAATCGAAAGAAAAATCGGCTTATTGCCCACCTTGGCTGTTTCCAAGGCTCCATCACACCAAGGCCACCAATCAATGGGGTTTTCAGCGTGCTTACGGAGATAAAGGCTTTGGGAGTGGGCAAGACGATTGCTCATGACTACTGCTCGGTACGACGGAGGAAGAGGCACTTCGAGAATATCTGTTGTCAGTCTATCGTGGTGGATTCCGCTGCCTTCTGGTGAAAGGTAGAGATGTTGCAATCAACCATGTTGTCGGTAACGAAGACCTAACAGCTTGTGACACCATTAGCTTATCGGATGCCTCCGCTCAGTCCTGGCAGAATCTCAGCCTTTCTTAACGATAACCTGAGGGATGAAAGCAGGGGAAACCGGAGGAACGGAGGCCTCCCAGTATTTCCCTGATATTCTTTCTCTTGGAGCTATTCATGAAGCTATCCGAACGCTTTACAGATGCCCTCACTTATGCAGCCCAACTGCACGCCAACCAAACTCGCAAAGGTGGAGAAGTTCCCTATCTGTCTCACCTGCTGGGTGTTGCCAGTATTGCCCTGGAATATGGGGCGAATGAAGACGAAGCGATTGCCGCACTGCTCCATGATGCTGTTGGTGTGATTCGTTAGTCGAAATGAGTAGTAATACTCAGGGATGACTGCAAGGTAAGAACCTTGACAACTTGATGTCCGTGATGGTGAGATAACTAGCCAAGTCCAATGGGACAAAGACAGCTAGAGGCAGATGCCAGAATAATCAATTCCATCTCTCCAGGTGCAGGAGTAAAAGCGAGTCCCCCATTTAGTTGGGTTTGGCAACCTAATTAGGTGAAACGGGGAATCATGGCGGTAACTCAGAATCCGAATTGAGAATCCCGTCTAGCACAGTTGGTCATGAGCAGGAATACAAACTCTTGTCTGAACCATCGTCATCATGAACAAGCCTACTCGGATTATTGGCTTGCCCAAAATGGGAAAGGAGTTAGTGGTAGTCATCTATAAGGGCTATCAAAGGTGTTAGTAATCAACGGTTACTAACAGGCACCCGCAAAACTCCCGGTGGATAGAGAAGCTCTAAAACCAACGCAATAACGGAAATCAGGAACGAAGTAACCCGCTCAATTGCTCTCAGGATTGGTCGATAACCTGAGTAGTTGCCAGCGCAAGCATTGAGTTGGGAGGGATTGTCTCAGAAGCAAACGCCTTGGGTAACGCCAAGGATAAGCAGACGGAGACACGGTGATTTGGAAGGTAAAGCCTCCATTAGCGGTTTATAAGTTATGAACGAGTTAACGACTACGGATGAATGGAACAAGCTACCCTGGCACAAGCTAGAGCGTAGAATGTTTAAGCTGCAAAAACGGATTTACCGAGCCTCTCAGCGTGGAGATGTCAAGACAGTTCACAGACTCCAGAGATTATTAATCAAATCCTGGTCAGCAAAATGCATAGCTGTACGTCGAGTAACACAGGATAACCAAGGGAAGAGAACGGCAGGAGTGGATGGACTTAAAAGCCTGTCCCCGAAAGCTCGTCTCACCTTGGTAAACAGCCTAAAACTAGGATATAAAGCCGCTCCTACCAGAAGAGTTTGGATTCCCAAACCAGGAACAGAGGAGAAAAGACTCCTCGGCATCCCGACGATACATGACCGTGCTTTGCAGGCGTTAGTCAAACTAGCTTTGGAACCCGAATGGGAAGCCAAATTCGAGCCAAATAGCTTCGGCTTCCGACCAGGGCGCTCGTGTCATGATGCGATTGTGGCAATATTCAATGAGGTAAAAGCTAAAGCCAAATATGTACTTGACGCTGATATCTCAAAGTGCTTCGACCGTATCAACCATGATGCACTGCTAAGAAAAATAAATACATCCCCCACCATACGCCGACAAGTTCGTGCATGGTTGAAAGCGGGGGTGATGGATGGCTCTAAGCTATTCCCCACATCTGAGGGTACGCCACAGGGCGGGACAATTTCCCCGCTACTAGCAAATATTGCCCTCCACGGTATGGAAAATCGGATAAAGCAGGCATTCCCTGTTAAACATCCTAGAGTTAACGGAAAATGCATAAGAATTTTATCGCCCGTTCTCATAAGGTACGCCGATGACTTCGTGATAATGCACGAAGATTTAACCGTTGTCCAAAGATGCCAGCAGATAATCGCAGATTGGTTAAAGAACATGGGTTTAGAGCTTAAACCAAGTAAAACACGGCTAACTCATACTCTTGATGAATTTGAGGGAAACGTAGGGTTTGACTTTCTCGGATTCAATATCAGGCAATTCCCCACAGGGAAGACCCACTCAATTAAAGGAACAAACGGAAAACCCCTTGGATTTAAGCCACTCATTACCCCAAGCAAAGAGAAGGTGAAAGAACATCTTGAGAAAATTGGAGAAGTTATCAAAGCTCATAAGGGAGCGCCACAATTGGCGTTAATCACAAAACTAAATCCGATTATTAGAGGATGGGCTAGATACTATTCAACTCAAGCCAGTAAAGCTACTTTTACAAAAGTAGACCACCTAATGCACCAACAACTCAGAGCTTGGGCGGATTACCGCCACCCCCAAAAGAATAAGCACTGGGTCAGTAATAAATACTGGCTCATAGACCGGGGGGAAGGATGGAAATTTGCCTTAGAAGGCAAAATGCACCTCTTAAAACACTCCGAAACACCAATTGTTAGACACATAAAAGTGCAGGGGAATCGCAGTCCTTATGACGGTGATTGGATTTATTGGAGTTCAAGAATGGGACAACACCCCGAAGCCAACAAAAGAGTAGCAATACTCCTCAAGAGGCAAAAAGGAAAATGTATCCACTGTGGAATGTACTTCAAAGATGGAGATTTGCTGGAAATTCATCATGTCATTCCCCGTCACAAAGGCGGTAAAGATGAATACAAAAACTTTCAGCTCCTTCATCGACACTGCCACGACACAAAGACAGCTACAGACCTAGCAAAAGATAAAGCTGAAGAAATGGGAATAATCGAAAGATTTGAACGTGTAAAAGCGATTGCGAACGCATACGCTCAAGACACAAACCCAAATCTGAGGCAGGATGTAGATGTTCCTGGCAAGAAATTCGGCTGTAATAGTGCCGAGCCTAAGCCCTATGGGTAACTGAGGTATGCGTGAAAAGCACCAAGTCACTGAGGAGCCGTGTGAGGTGAAAATCTCAAGCACGGTTCTGGAGGCGAGGCAGGGAGGTGACTCCCTGACCTTAGCCAACAAGACCAAGGCGGAAAAGCCACTCGCGCAGAAATTCGTCGCCGCTTTGGCGATACGGTAACCCAAATTGTGGATGGTTGCACCGACGCTGACACAACACCCAAGCCTCCTTGGCGTCAGCGCAAAGAAGACTATATCGCTCATATTCCACAAGCCTCAACTTCAGTCCGTTTAGTCTCGGCTGCTGATAAACTACACAATGCTCGCTCCATTCTCAAAGACTATCGCTTAATCCAAGAAGCTGTCTGGGAGAGGTTTCAAGGCGGTAAAAACGGTACTCTTTGGTATTACCGTACTTTAGCGAATACCTTTCGTGCTGTTGAGTCAACTCCTCTGATTGATGAATTAGAGCGGGTTGTCAGTGAACTTGAAGAGTTGGTTGACAGGGTAACCAACAACCAACAACTCAACTAAAGGCTAAAGACGTCATGAGTAATATAGCGTTTCCTAGTCTCGTGAGGTACGTTATCGAGCTTAAAGTCCCCCTTTTTAAGGGGGATTTAGGGGGATCGGGTTGTACCTCACCTGAGAGAGAATCGCTATATTGAGCCATAAAAATGACCTCTAAAGCCCAATCAGTTGGACTTTAGAGGTAGGTACAAGTCAAACCTATCGAGAATTCAACGTTTGAATCCGCAGAGGGTAATATCAAATCCCTCAATGTTTGCTACAAATCACTCTCCGCGTCCCCGCATCTTTTGGGGAATTTACGTTATGCAACTGTCGGTTTGCACATAAGTTGAAAATCGTTACGCATAACGTGAAAATTTGGCACATAAGATGAAATTTATTTGCACATAAGCTGAAAAGGCTCCCACAACCGCTAGTCTTTTGGGATTAACCTCAGATAACGTTAAGGAG
>DATNQL010000821.1:0-6006 GCA_036704025.1 Stenomitos sp. | reverse complement strand
GTCGAAATATTGGTCGCCCACGCGGTTAACTGTGCATTCTACTCCAGCCCACACCTCGATGGGTGGAATAGCGATCAGCTCTCGGTTCATTAGATTAGTTTGTGTCCTGATACAGGGGTTACTGATTAGAGAGATACTGTTTTGCTTGGCTAGATATCAGGGCTTGGTAATAGTAATGGGTCATGGCTGGCTTTTTCCTATTACCCATTACCCATTACCCATTACCCATTACCTATTACCCATTACCCATTACCCTCATCTTTGTATTTGTTCCTACGATCGCCTTCCCACAGCTTCCACTTGCTGTTGAGCACTAATTTGTTTGTAAACAGTGAGAGCCTGAGCCACACATTGATCCATGTTGTAGTACTTGTAGGTCGCTAACCGTCCCACAAAATACACCCCTGATGTTGCATCCGCTAGCGCCTTGTATTTCTTGTAAATTTCGGCGTTTTCTGGGCGCGGTACGGGGTAGTAAGGGTCGCCCTCGGCACGCGGAAACTCGTAGACAATGCTAGTTTTGGCGTGTTCTTGTCCCGTGAGGTACTTAAACTCTGTAATCCGGGTGTAGAGTTGCTCGTTCGGATAGTTCACGACTGGCGCTGGCTGAAACACTTGCTTGTTATGGGTTTCGTGCTTGAACTCCAGGGATCGATATGGCAGCTTGCCGTAACGCATGTCGAAGTATTCATCGACGGGCCCGCTATAGACCATCTCGCGGCAGGGGATATCCTTCTGAATTTCACGATAATCGGTGTTCAGCATCACCTTGATGTTTGGGTGGTTTAACATGTTCTCGAACATCCGTGTGAAGCCATGCAACGGCATCGCCTGATAGGTATCGGTGAAATAGCGATCGTCCCGGTTGGTGCGAGTTGGAATGCGCGAAATAACAGATTTGTCAAGCTCCGAGGGGTCGAGTCCCCATTGCTTGCGGGTGTAGTTACGGAAGAATTTCTCGTAGAGTTCCCGCCCTACCTTACTCACAACCACATCTTCTGAGGTGCGGATGTAGTCTTTCGGTTCAGCGATGGAGGCAAAGAACTCTGGAACTTGGAACGAGGTGAGGTTCAGTCCGTAGAGTTTGTTGATGGTGTCAAGGTTGATGGGAATGGGAAGAAGTTGTCCGTCTACGCTGGCAAGGACGCGGTGTTCGTAGGAACGCCACTCAGTAAATCGTGAGAGGTACTCAAAGACTTCCCGTGAGTTGGTATGAAAGATATGGGGGCCGTATTTGTGGACGAGGACGCCAGAATTGTCGTAATGATCATAAGCGTTGCCGCCAATATGGTTACGCTTATCGACAACCAGAACCTTCTGCCCCAACTGAGTGGCGATGCGTTCAGCGATGACGCTGCCAGAGAAGCCTGCCCCAACCACTAGATAATCGAACACGAAGTCTCTGGTAACGATGCTAGGAGGCTGATTGAGGTCGATCACTTCACGGATCTTTCCGTTTGTGGAAGGATACAGGGCAGTAATGCTCCTTTCCAGCTTCGTTCCTAACGCAGACTCAATCAGTTGCATCATCGAACCCCAAGTGCGATCCCAAGAAATCTGCTGCAAGAAGGTATCAACGCGAGCAAGCCACCCGGATTCTTTGCCATCCTCACGCATCGCCGCGTCAGCCGCTGCCACAAACTCTGCAACCGTGTCTGCAATCCGCACTAAGCCTTCCTGTCCGTAGGGACGGACGACATCTCGGATCGACGTAGACACAACAGGCTTGCCTGCGGCGAGGTACTCTGGCGTTTTGGTCGGACTGATAAAGCGGGTTGACTCGTTGCGTGCAAACGGCAGCATCGCCAAGTCCCACCCCCCAAGATAAGCAGGCAGTTCTTTATAGTCTTTACCACCGAGATAATGGATGTTCTCGCGACGCGGCAGCAAGGCGGGATCAATTTTGACAACTGGCCCAATCATGACTAGGTGCCAATCCGGTCGTGCTTCGGCAATCCCATCCAGCAGTTCCAGATCCATCCGTTCGTCGATTACCCCATAGAATCCAAGGCGCGGATGGGGAATGTTCGCTTGGTCTGCTGGGTCTTCTTTATGAGTTCTCGCCTGTGCGAAATGCGGCACCTCTACACTACTGGGAAAGGCATAGACGTTCTCATGCTGGTTACGCTTGGCTTCGTAAAGGCTCTGCCCCCCTGTAAACACAATGTCTGCACGACGGAAGAGTTCCGCCTCGCACTCCTTTAAAATAGGGGGCGCTCCCCTAAAAGCAGACAGCTCATCCATGCAATCGTACACAACGGCCATCGGTTCTACGTGGCGGGTGAACGATAGAGCCATGGGTGTGTAATACCAGAAGATATACTGGCTAATTTCATGCTCTGCAAACAAATGATCGAGTAGTAGCTGCTGAGCTGCGATCACCTCTGATTCACTCAGACCTTTTTTTAAATGAGGTACCACAACCCAAACCCCACTCTCGTGTCTGGTGACATCTAAGCCGCCAACCCCCTCTATCCCGCCTGAAGTTTGGGGAGGTTCGGGGGAGTCGAGGCTAAAAATTGGCTCTTCGATAAAAAATACTCGTTGTCCTTGTGCAAAGCGAGTTAAAAGATGCTGGGGTCTTTGGAAGACAAAATTCCAACGCAAATGAGACAAGCAAACAAGGTCTGGGACATCTTTTAAGGTATCGGAATGATGAAAGCCTTTGTGAGATAAGTGTAAAAATGAAGATTCTTGCGTTTCTGACTTAGATGTATGTGTAGAAGCTACACTGCCTGACAAGAGGCTATCCTTCAAACTACTCGATTGGTGTCGCAATGAGCGTTTTTCTTGGCCTATGTTTTCTGACGCCATCTGACTGACATTGTTGTTCTTTATTTTGTTTTTATTCTGGGACATATCCTGCCTCTTTCCTTGATTTATTCAAGAGCGTTTTTGAAGTTTAATTATGCGCTGCGAGAGGCAGAATCATGCTAGGCAAAGTCTTCATTAATCACCCTTAACCAACAAATCTTTAAGAATCAAAACAAAACAATTATTTACTTAAGAAAATTATGACAAGAAATTGCACTGTAAAATTCCAAATAATTGTTTTTGCTTTTACCTCATGAAAACGTCCTTAGCTATTTGCCATTTTTAACTCAGCGCCGTTACTTCCAAAACAATAGCTGGTACTAATTCGTCTTCCGTCTATCCCAAGAATAAAAATGTTTATGTCTTAAGACTCAGCTTATATAAAGTTAATTTGTGTTTAAGAATACAATTAGATTTGAAGCCCTAGATTGCCATCAATCACTCAACTGAACATAAAAACAGCCTCTATGGCTGAGTGAAGGAATGAGTAACGGGGAGCCATAAATCGGGAGTTTGTAGCGATGATTACAGAAGAACGTAAATAAAATCCATCCTTCAGTTAGACGGCAAAATCAAACTCTATAAGTTACTTTATTGAGTAAGGGCAAAAAATGAAAACATTATCTATCTCCTCGTGTTTTCTACAGTATAAAAAAAGAGCCGTTCTAGGCTCTGGATACAATCCTGTTGTTTTGTTAAATTCGTCGTGGAGCTTGCCTTATATTCATCAATTTTCCAGGTTTCCTTTCAATTTTTAAAAAATGATCAGGCAGCAGCAACACTGAAAGAATAATCATGTATGAAATTTTAGAGGTAGGTATGTATGACTACGAGTATTCACAGCTCCTGTCTCAAGGTAGAAACCCCGTTCAAGAAAAAATTTGCGAGAGGAACCTCATCCGTGCTGGAGTTTCCCCAGAGGATGCTCATCAGGTAGCACCATTATTTAAAAAGCCGAAGTGTTCACCGGAAGAAGAAATTCTGGTTAGAAGGATTTGGCTTCAGGTACTTGGTTAATCAACTATAGTTAGTCTAAATGAATTGTGAAACCTAGTGATCGCTTTTGGTAATGGGTAATAGGTCATGGGAAAGAAGTTCTAATTGCCAATTACCCATTACCCATTACCCATTATCGTCCTTTAGAGTTTTCACGAATGATTTAGACTGGCTATATTTCAACTTGACAAATTTAATATTTTTTAAGAAAAGCTATGTATCAACCACTTTATGCTCTTTGGCCTGCTGCAATCAGTGTAGTGCAAATTGTGCATATAATGTTAATTTGGTCAACTATCATTTTCTTTTTGTGGAGCTTTGTGTCAACGATAAAAAAAGGAATAATGAATAGGTCAATATTAATTTCGTCATGGTCAACAACGCTGATTTTCATAGCTTTACCCAATGGTCAGCTATTCTGACCGGAGTTTGTGGTGCCCTGGCTACACTGGGTTTTATTTTCAAATGGGGTATCCGGTTTCGCTTAGTGGGAATTACTAGCTTTATGGGGGTTCTCACCGCGAGCTTATTTGCCTTGGGACTGGTGCCTTTTACCCGTACTGTCATTCCGGGTGCTGTCCATTTCTCGATGGTGTTTGACAATGGCGGGAATCAAACGGTAATTACTGTCCCTTCACAAATTACCCAAACTGAATTGGAAGCGACTCTCCGCCAAGCCGCCAGTGACTTATTTTCTTACGGACGCCTGGGTGGCGGAACCAATAACCAATTGACGATTCGTGCTCGTACTATTATTCACCCAAAACCGGGTGTTTCTAAGCCACTAGTCTTGGGTGAGGTAAAGCGATCGCTGGCTACCCGCGAGGACGAACAAATGGTGATTAATATCTACCCCCAAAGTTTTGCCCAACTGCCCAAATCCAGCGCTTAAGGGGTTTCTATCTCAAACCTATCGGGCTAGGGACGAGTTTAGGACATCCGTTAGCAGCACTGGGCTATTTACTGAACACTAGCCCTCGGCTAGTGTCAGTTCAAACCTGCCAAGTTGAGCCATTGACTGTTTTGATAGTATTATGGTCAGCTCGTCAAGAGTTCAATACCAATCTCCCAGCAATGGGATGATATGCCTCATCAATCCTCAACGACTTTTCTGCTACAGGCATGAACCAAGCCCCTACGTCCTTACTGTCCTTATCGGTTGCACCGGCACAAGTGTTGCGGGGTAACCAAGCCTTGGAACAATCTGGAGAAGCGATCGCACGTCTGGGGAAGCGTCCCTTCGTCGTCGGAGGCGAGCGCACCCTAGCTTCCCTCACCATAAAACTACAATCGGTGCTAGAGCAACAGCAACTGAGCTATACTTCAGCCTCCTACAGTCCTGATTGCTCTGAAGCCTCCTTATCCGCACTCAAAGAAGCTGCCACCTCGCATCAAGCCGATTTGATTATTGGTATGGGTGGCGGGAAAGCCTTAGACACCGCCAAACTCTTAGCCTATCAGTGCCAGTTGCCGATTGTGACCATTCCGACATCGGGTGCCACCTGTGCGGCTTGGACAGCTTTATCCAATATCTATTCTGACGAAGGCGCATTTCTGTATGATGTGCCTCTGAACCACTGCCCAGACTTGTTGATATTGGATTACAGCCTGATTCAGACAGCACCGGAACGTACCTTAATTGCCGGGATTGGTGATGCCTTAGCCAAGTGGTATGAAGCGTCTGTCAGTAGCGGCAATTCACCCGTTACCCTAATTATTGCGGCTGTTCAACAGGCCAGAGTTTTGCGTGATATTTTGTTTCAAAAATCAGCAGATGCTCTGAAAGAACCAGGAAGTGAAGCTTGGCGAGAAGTGGTGGATGCGACGGTTTTACTGGCGGGTGTGATTGGTGGTTTGGGGGGTGCCCAGTGTCGGACTGTTGCCGCCCATGCAGTTCACAATGGCTTAACCCATATTGCCTCGGCTCACGATGCCCTCCATGGTGAGAAAGTTGCCTATGGGATTCTCGTACAGTTGCGTTTAGAAGAAATGCTTCAGGGTAACCAATTAGCCGCCTCGGCACGGCAACAACTGCTAAAATTTTACGCCGAAATTGGTTTACCTCAAACACTGGAAGAGCTGGGATTAGGAAACATCACCTTGGCAGAGTTACGGAAAGCGGCGGAAATTGCCTGTAATCCAAATTCCGATATTCATCGTCTACCGTTTGAGGTAGTACCCGATCAACTCATGGCG
>DATNQL010000820.1:0-2254 GCA_036704025.1 Stenomitos sp. | reverse complement strand
TGCCATGATATAGGATTGGGAAATTTGGATTTTAACTGATTGAGATTCCAACTTCCAATCCTATCTTTCTGTGTTAATAGATGAATCCTGAATTCCCGTACATTGAACCGTTCTATTCACTTAATGGTCATTGAGGCTTTGATAACGATAGAAAGCATAAGTATCAAATAAGGCTCCCACAATACTACAGGCGGAGCCAATCGTCATCACTCCTTGGAAGGGGCACCCACTGCCAAAGGTGGCGAGAAACTGCAATATTTGGGTGGTGCCAGCTTGACCGACACTGTCTAAGCCAGGGACACAGCTAATGACACCCAAAGTGGCAAACAAGACTATCACCACTACAATTGGAGCCAAAAAACACAGAAGGACGGTCAGCACGAGGGAACGGAGATAGTTGGGGAGAATACTCATAAATCAAGCCGATTGCAGAGAATAGATTTCAAGTACGGAATATAGCTCGGTCACCTTCCACAATAGGGGTGATCGCTCATTTTCGACCAAGATGTCAAAATTCTTAAATCTTCATTAAATATCTTGGTGAAAGTCCGTGAATCTTACTCATAAACCCATAGAAATCTCAGATGGGTCTGACCGGTGCAGAGTCGGCCGTTCCCAGAAACTCAGGAAAAAGCCACTCAGCATCACCCTTGCGGAAATGCCTATCGTTATAGATCCCACAAAATCAGCTAAAGTAGCAACACTAGAAGCTCGCTATACTCAACGTCATACACTCCTGTCAAAAAAAAATATGGGTCAAACTTAGATAGCGTGTCCGGCTCAGGGATGGCACTATGGGGCTGAGAGGAGTGTGAGTCGTGTTCCCGCTCTATCAGCCAACTGTGCAATTCCTGAGAATCTGCGAATCAAAAGTTTTCATTGTTCACAGTCAAGAGGGTTATGTCTGGGTCTGTCTCTCCCAAACGCCTGCCACAGAATTTCTACGGGAATTTCCTCACCTAGTGCAGCGTGGCAGAAATAACCCACCCATTAAAAAAGCTTGAAAAACTTAGGTAAACGCTTTCTTCCCTTCTGACTTGAAAGTGGGGTGTAGGGTGTGGGGTGTAGGGTGTGGGGGAGGACTATTTTCATTCATGGCTATGAAATTTTTTCATCGGGACTGCCTCCTGCCTTTTGCCTTCTGCCTTTTGCCTTCTGCCTTTTGCCTTTTGCCTCCTGCCTTTTGCCTCCTGCCTTCTGCCTTCTTACACTAGACGAGAGTCCACCTGAAAATCCGCCTTCAATCTTCCGTTGAAGCCTGTTATAGGAGCCATGTAACGTGACAGAGATTCAGTGTTTGAAAATTAAATTTCGTAGAGATAAAGCGGAGGAAGCCGTGCGCTGGGTATACTCCCTTAAAGAGCGTCAAGAAGAAGTTGCCCAATTACTCGATGATGAAGGAATTCGGGTTGAGTCGTTGTTTCTCGAACGCTCTGGTCAAGACGTATATTTATATCAATACGTTCGAGCCAATAGTTTAGAGCAAGCCTACGCAGCGTTTATGAAATCACAAATCTCTATTAGTGAAGAGACTCGACAATTTATCGATGACATGTGGGAGGATGGTCAAAGCCTTGAGTTAGTGGTAGATTTTGAACGTCCTTAAATCAATTCGTCCTATAAAAATTGGATGAAATAAAGTAGAGAGGTTATGAATCAGGCTCGAGTTAGAGTCGTAGCTCATATTGTCGCTATGTCCGACAAAGTAGAAGACGTTAAATCCATTTTGCTAGAACTCATTGAACCAACACGCCAGGAGAGCGGCTGTATTGCTTATGAGCTGTTGCAAAATCAAAAAGACCCAACCGATTTTACATTTGTCGAGGAGTGGGAAAGTCAGGAATTGTTGAATGCTCACCTGGCTACACCACACCTGACAAAAGCAGCGGCACAACTAGAGGGTTTCATTGCGGCTGAACCCGATATCCGCGTTTATGAGTTACTACGCTAGACTAAGTTGGCAGTTCGCGTAGCGTTCTCCGTAGGAGTAGGCTCTTATGCTGAAGGCTGAAGGAAAAAAAGTTTGTACAGTAAGCTTTTTAACCTTTTTTAAGTGGATAGTTATTTCCGCCATGCTGCACTCAGTTGTAAGGTGACCCAATAGATGTGCCAACTTATACCAATTTCCTAAAGGCTTGCTACAAATACTTTTCTTGTTCCCCCCTTATCAAGCCGGAGCTTTAGTGAGGAGGTTAGGGGGGTAGTCAATGGAACATGAGTTAATGAAATTGGTATTAGGCGGTTGGTTTCATCA
>DATNQL010000819.1:0-2780 GCA_036704025.1 Stenomitos sp. | reverse complement strand
TTTAACGGTCAGGATTGAAGTTAGAGGAATTTAGCTCTTACTTATGAGCTCAATAATTACAGTTCAAGAGAAAGCATCGTTTTCATCCACCTCGGTTTGGAGTTCAGTGATAGTTAACAGCCCCCGACCAATGCGCTCAATCAGTTCACTACGAGAAATATTTAATTGCTCGCTAAGTTGCTCTAATCCCGCCCGAGCCGTTGGAGTCAAGCTAAAGGAAAATATTTTTTTGAGTTCGTTGTACATCTCAGGTTGCCCCCGCATTGACTTCACACCCTTGCGGCTCGGTTTTTTTTCATAGTCTCGCCGAGGTCTACCCTTTCTTCTGATTTTTCTGGAGTTTGACATCATGAAAATAAAAATTTTCGCTCTAATGTTTAGATATCAGAGCGAAAAGAGGTATGGAGTTTTGGGCGAGTTTTTTAAGTTTTGTTAACTCCAGTCCCAGTAGATATAGCCATCGTCAGATATTTTTCCCTGGAGGGGAACTTTCTGACTGGTCTGCTTAGTTTGACAAGGCTCACCATTTTTAAAATGGAGATTATCATCAATCAAGTTGATCGTCGCCCTGTGAGCTTTCAGGTAAGCTTTCCAAAGTTTGTTGAAGGGCTTGCGTCTTTTTTGAGGCCGCAGTGCTAAAAGCGGGTATCCTTCCCAGCCCATATCCATCAGCACCTGAGAGTATTTTTTCTCAGGGAGTTCACCATCAAACTGATCGGACAAGAATTTTAGCCATTGGCGATACTGTTTCTTGTCAGATTTCTTATCGAGTCGTGAAAAGGTTGGACTGAAGGGTTCTTCTTGCCAGTATCTCTTAAATCTGGCTTTCAGGATATGAATGAAGAGTTCCTGAAAGTCTTGGAAGGGCCAATCAATGCTTTTTGCTTCTGCCCAGTCTATGATTAAAGGATTTCCAGCCTTGAGCAAGTCGTAGAGGGTTTTATCAGCCTCCGTCCCTAGCTTGAGATTGTTGATGTCCTGGGACGGTAGAATTCGACTCAGAGGACCACTTGGTCGAAGTGGGTCGGGAATCACTGAAAAAATTAGGTTGGCTAACCTGATGGCCTTGACCTGCCAGTATAGCTGAATGCATCGCATCCACAGGGCTTGATTTTTATTTTCGGGAACTATATCAAACTGGGCAACAGCTCTAATCTTTTCGGCCAGCTTATAGCAGTCGGAAGCTATCGGTGTATTAGGCAACTGGATGAGGCGAAATGGAATACATTTGCGCTCGATGCCAAGCGCTTTATCTTCGGCGAATGCCCGTTCCATACCTCTGGCTAGAGCCTGCTCTACTGTAACTTCTTGAAAGCCAGCATTTTTATCAAGGATTACAAGCACAATTTCTTGAAACATGAGCGCGAACACCTATCTTTGGGGTTGGGCTATGAGAATCAGTTGGGTTAAGTAGCATCACTTTTTCAGCCGTTTATTCTCCAATACGGCTCGATCTTCATCATTCAATCTTTCGCAGGCGATTCGGTATAGTCGAGCGCCTGCTTTTTCTTTAAGAGATGTTAATCGTTTCACCATTTCGCGATCGCTGATTTCGCCCTCTTTCCAAACAATGCCTGCTGTCAGTTCAACTTCCACCTCAGTCAACCGCTTTTTGTCTTCGGGTGTGAGAAGCACGGCAGAGCCAGCCGTGTTTTGGTTGCTCGGTGCAGGTGTAACTGAAACGGAAGCTACTGTAACTGGAATTTCCAGCTTTTCGGTTACAGGCTCAAGTGCTTGATTTGGCTTGGCTTCAGGCTCAATTGTAACCGTGTAACTGGTGTAACCGAGATTTTGGGAGGTTGCCTCTATTTCTCTAGTTGGCATCATAGAGCTTTCAGCAGCACTTTCCTTTTCATTTAACTCATTTTTTTCAGTTACATAGTTACACTCATTGTTTGGAGTGTCTAAAACACTTGATATTTCGTCATTTGAGCGTGTAACCGGATTTCTGTTACAACCAGTTACGCCAGTTACAGACCGAAGTTTTTCATCCTGTTTGTTGTCACAGAATATCTGATGTTCATCTGGGTCATTGTCACCAAATAATTCAGAGGGAATCAGCCAAGCTTTACGGGGGATAGTCTCAGGTGGGTTAGGTGGCACCTTGACACCATCCGAAAAGCGAGGTGAGATTAATGCCCGTTCGTAGGCCAGTACCTGGTCTTGAGACTTGGCAAAGCGTACCGTAGTATCCACGATACCCCCTACTTTAACGATCAGGGGCTTGAGCGCTTTGAAGTTATAAGTAGCTGGCTTAAAGCGATTGTCTACCCGGCTCCAGGCATCAGCGGCATAGATGGCTGTATAACTACGCCCGTTGCGTTCGATATTGCGCTTCAAGTTCCACTGGCCTACTTTTGACTCGGATTCCAATGTCAGAAGCTTATCAATGAAGTCTTTGAGTGAGTCACCGGCACTGTCGGCATCGTTCTCTGATGAACACAAGTGGTCGATTACCCACTGTTTGATGTTCTCCGTCCCGCCCGTCATATCCACTACCTTTTGGGTATACCAGGTGACGATCGCTAGACTTTGAGCAATCCGGGCATGAGCTAAGGGCAAATAAGGCAGTAACACAGTCTCAATGGCTGCGACTTCTTGTGCCGGATACCCTAATTTCAACAACTCTTGAAATGCACCAGATGCCCTAGTTTGAGCCGCCTTAAGGTCTTGGAATGATTCCTTGCTTCCCCCCGCTGTCCTTTCAAACGGCGTCCGGAGAAAGCGTGTGTATGTTGCTGATTGGTCTCCGCCAAATACGTGATTGGATGTAATACCCA
>DATNQL010000818.1:0-3497 GCA_036704025.1 Stenomitos sp. | reverse complement strand
ACAGCCTTTCTTCCTTAGCTCGAAACCGAACCCATCTCCTACAAGCTGTACTGATGGCTGTTATCTACTGTGGTTTGGCTAAGGGGTCTTTGGTTTTTGCGGCAGTCAATGGCTATGCCACACCCATTTGGCCTGCCTCTGGCCTTGCCTTGGCAGCCGTCCTTCTCCTCGGCTATCACCTGTGGCCTGGAATTTTCTTGGGTGGTTGCATGGCTCACTTTTTAGGGGAGCAACTAACTGTAAAAATTATCCTGAGCAGTTTGTGCATCGGCATCGGCAATGCGATCGGCACCGTCTTAGCCGCCTATCTGATCAAACGCTGGATTGGAAATCATCCGCCATTGAACCGCGTTCGGGATGTTTTCTCTTTTGTGTTCCTAGCCGCGCTGCTGAGTCCGATCGCCGATGCCAACATTGGCGTGACCGCTATATGTTTGTTTGACGAAGTCCCGTGGTCAAAGTATGGAGAGATCTGGTGGACTTGGTGGATCTCAGAAGTTGTAGGCATCCTCGTCTTTACACCTGTGGTTTTGGCTTGGAGTCAAGGCGTCAAAAAATCGGGGCAAAAATTGAAACAACGGTTGGCTGAAGGTGCTCTTTTGATCGCCTTCACAATTGCGATTACTCGGATTACCTTTGGAGGTGGGTATCCGGTCGTGTATATGTTGATTCCCTTGTTAGTGTGGGCGGCATTTCGCTTCGGACAACAAGCCTCCACGCTCCTGCTGGTCATCATATCCGTGATCTCAATCGTAGGAACTGTTCAGAATTTTGGCCCATTTGTCTGGGATTCTCAAAATGAATCTTTAGTACTGTTGCAATCCTTCTTGGGTGTGATTGCCTTAACGACGTTAATCTTGTCTGCTGTGATTGCTGAAAATGAACAGGCAAAAAGCAGACTGAGAATTGCCAATGCCGAACTGCAAGATGCTTTTGAAACATTAGAGCAAAAAGTCGTAGAACGCACGGCAGAATTAGCCGAAGCGAAAGAAAAAGCGGAAGTGGCAAACAACGCCAAAAGCACGTTTCTTGCCAACATGAGTCATGAATTGCGATCGCCTCTGAACGCCATTCTTGGCTTTGCCCAAGTCATGAATCGGAGTAAAACCCTTACCCCAGAACACTTGGAAAATATCAGTATTATCAGCCGCAGTGGTGAACATCTGCTCACCCTGATTAACCAAGTCTTAGATTTGTCCAAAATTGAGGCAGGGCGAATTACTTTGAATGCAAACAACTTCGACCTCTATCGTCTGCTCGATGACTTGGAAGATATGTTTCAACTCAAGGCTGATGATAAAGGATTGCAGTTGATTTGCGATCGCACCCCTGAACTCCCTCGCTATGTCTGCACGGATGAGGTCAAATTACGCCAAGTCCTGATTAACCTGCTCAATAACGCGATGAAGTTTACCCAAGAAGGTGGGGTGTCGCTAAGAGTGGGAATTGGAAATCGGGAAGAAAGCGCCAATACCCAATTATGCTTTGAAGTTGAAGATACAGGTGCAGGCATTGCACCGGAAGAATTGGATAGCATCTTTGAAGCTTTCGTACAAAGCAAAACCGGTAAAGAAGCACAAGAAGGAACCGGATTGGGGTTGTCCATCACACGCCAATTTGTACAACTGATGGGTGGTGCAATCAAGGTGAGTAGCCAGGTGGGTAAGGGGAGTACTTTTAAATTTGACATCACAGTTAGTGTGGTTAATGCCAAAGATATTAAACAGCAACAACTGAAACGCCGAGTCATTGCCCTCGAACCCAATCAACCCCAATATCGCATTTTGATTGTTGATGACAAACCGACGAACCGTCAATTGTTAGTTAAACTGCTCAATCCCTTGGGTTTTGAACTGAGAGAAGCTAGTAATGGCAGTGAAGCGATCGCCGTTTGGGAAACGTTTGAACCCCATCTGATTTGGATGGATATGCGGATGTCGGTGATGGATGGTTATAACGCCACCCAACACATCAAAGCCACAACCAAAGGTCATGCGACGGCAATTATTGCCCTGACGGCCAGCAGTCAAGAGGAAGAACGGGCTGTTGTCCTCAGCGCTGGATGTGATGATTTTCTGCGTAAGCCCTTTCGCGAGGCAGACATCTTTGAAATAATACACAAACATATCGGTGTACGTTTTGTGTATGAAGACCCAACTCAAAGGGATTCATCTCTAAATAGAAATGGAGATCAAGATGCCCTGACAGCGGCTGCTCTAGCGACGCTCCCTCAAGAATGGGTCACTCATCTGGAACAGGCCATCCTTCATGTGGATTTGAAGTTAACGCTGGCTTTGATTGAACAAATTCGTTCAGAAAATGAGCCACTCGCCAATGCTCTCAATGATTGTATTGATAATTTTCAATATGACAGAATTTTGAGTTTAATTACTGCCCGTGCAGGACAGAATAAGTAAGATGGATGTCCGCCAAACGAACCCTTATAAAGGCAATATTTTAGTTGTAGACGATACTCCACAAAACTTGCGTCTGTTAGTCAGTATTTTGCAGAAACAAGGATATGAAGTTCGACCGGTGCCGAATGGAAAGTTAGCCTTGTCAGGGGCACGAGGTTTCCTGCCTGATTTGATTTTGTTGGACATCATGATGCCAGAAATGGATGGCTATGAAGTCTGCTCCCAGCTAAAAGCCGAGGAACGAACCCAGAACATTCCAGTCATCTTTATTAGTGCCATTGATGAGTTGGTAGATAAGGTAAAGGCGTTTGAGGTGGGTGGGGTGGACTACATCACCAAACCCTTTCAGGTGGAAGAGGTTTTGGCGAGGGTAGAAACTCATTTAGCGTTGCAACGTCTGCAAAAAAGCCTACAAAATAAAAATGACGAATTAGCTTTAGCGAATCAATCCTTACAAAAAAGTAACCAGGATTTGGTAGACACGTTACAACAACTTCAATCCACTCAAGAAGAACTCATCCAATCAAAAAAGATGGCAGCCTTAGGGCATCTGCTTGCCGGAATCGCTCATGAAATCAACAATCCCGTCAGCTTTATCTACGGCAATATTCATATTGCCCGTGGATACTTCCAAGACTTATTAAGGGTTGTTAAAATCTATGAGCAGACGGTTCCTCACCCCCCACTAGAAGTTCAGCAGTTAGCTGACGAGATTGATTTAGATTTTCTGGTGAAAGATTGGCAAAAACTGATGAATTCCATGCTGGTGGGCGCTGAACGCATCTGCGAAATCGTGCATAGTTTGCAAAGCTTTTCTAGACGGGATGAAACAGGGATAAAAGCTATCGATATTCATGAAGAAATCGATAATACCCTCTTACTTTTGCAGCATCGCCTGAGGGCAGAGGGCACTCGACGAGAGATTCAGGTGATTAAAGATTATGGTCAATTGCCTCTAGTTACCTGTTATGCCACTCAGTTAAATCAGGTGTTCATGAATCTACTTTCTAATGCCATTGATGCTTTAGACAATCAACCGTCCCCACGAATAATTACTATCCGCACATCATTAAGTCAACC
>DATNQL010000817.1:0-1784 GCA_036704025.1 Stenomitos sp. | reverse complement strand
GCAAGCGGATCACCTCTCCTGGTAGACGAAACTTCACAACTGAGATGTTCAGAGCAATGATGCGACCGCTCCTCCTCCCGGACAAATCTCACGACTCAGACGTTGGGAGCAATAATTTGATCGCATCTACATCCAAACCTGTAACCCTCGCCACCTGTTCCACCGTCATCCCACCTGCCAGCAAATTGCGTGCCGTTTGTAACAACTGCGCCTCTGCCCTGTCTGCCCGTTCGCGTTCTTGCTCCTCAGGCATTGGCAACAACTCTCCCTCCAACGTTGCCCAGCGCAACCAAACTGCATCAATCCCTTTGTAATGTCCCTGCCAACGCTGCAACCCTAACCCTAACGATTCACTCACCAATTGATTTTGTTCGTTAGCAACCAAGGGTTGGTAAACTCGTTGTTCGATCGCAAAACCCGCCCAATCCTCCGGGTTAAACGGGTCATACCAGAAATACTCTGGCACCCGCATTTGATTTTGATAAATCAGCTTCTTCTCGTTTTTGTCTGCTACCGCCGTACTTTCCGAAAGCAACTCAAGCACCACATCCGGTGCTTTCCCTTCCTCCCAAACCACCCAACTTTTGCGTTCCCCTTTTGGTACACCCAACACGACAAAAAAATCTGGCCCTTTAAAATCCTTGTTTCGCACCTGCGCCAGAGAGTAGTAGACAAACATATTGCCGCCAACAAACCCATCCTCTCGCTGTGACAACCAAGGCGTTAAAGCATCAATCAGCAAATCCATCTGAGCTTTGTGCCTGGGGCTTTCCATTGGCTCACCATCATCATAGGGAAGTTCGGCTTGGGTGGGTGGCAGTTCAACGAAGGGTGCAGGGAGCGTGGTTTCTGACATAGCCGTTCACCAGTAGGGTAGCCCTTTCTCGGATAGTTCTATGGTACTGAAAGGCGATCGCTTCGCTTAGAAGATTCGGACTTACCCAATTTCTGCCTTAATACACCCTCTTCGTAGGGGCAAGGCATACCTTGCCCCTACCCGTAGCAATTTGTAGGGTGGGTTAGCGGTAGCGTAACCCACCTTTCTCCAAAATTAATGGTGCCCTGCGGCTTCGCCTAACACACCCTACCGGGGTTTCTTGAGTTATAAGCCATTCCCAATACCGAACTTAACAGACGCTGTTAAATTAATTAACTTCGGTACTCAAAAAAGGCGAGTAGTATAGAACTGGCTTAGTAAATGTACTCAAACCCATCCTTTCAAGCTGACCTACCTTCAGCCTGAGGTCAAGTATTCATCTACCTTTCCGGTCACAGTTCTTTAATAAATTTTTTGAATGGGTGCGGTTTTTAAAATAACACCTGATTGAGTTGTAGATAACCTTGTAGATTTCGCGGTAGAAGCCATACAAATATTGCTTCTGCCATGCATCTCCTGTTTGTTGGTCTATCTTACCAATGCACGACAGACAGGCCATGTCCCATATATAAATAAATGAGAGGTTTCCGATGATGCCGAAACAACGGAGCCGTAAACGTGGTGTAATCCTGACTCCTCATGGATTGCAGAAACTTCAAGATGCAAAATCTGCATCCGAAAGTCACGAGAATTTTGATAAACGCTATACCCGTGAAGCCTTAGGTTTTCGCACTGGCTTAGATCCCGATACCGTAGCCAAAGTTTTTGCCTGCGAAATCGGAGTTGACAAACAAACTTTGATGTGATGTTTTCGAGCCTTTAACCTGCAACTCGAACCCGATGACTATCAGCTTGCTAAACCAGAACTCGATTCACCGACAGTCAACCGAGACATTCAACCTTCAAA
>DATNQL010000816.1:0-7814 GCA_036704025.1 Stenomitos sp. | reverse complement strand
ATATTCACGCCAACCCGAAAGCAGCAGGAATGCAACACGGATTTTTCTATGATTTCAGCAACTATGGGATACATGACAGGTTAAGTGATGATGGCATTACCCAATGGCATCCAGCATTTTTGGCACTGGGGAAGACGCTGGATGAATGCGCTGCTAAGTATCGAGGATTTTGTAAAAAATATCGCCCTCAACCCAAACCTGAGAAGAGAAATCATTGGGGGAGTCAGTTGTTAGCGGGATTGAAGATTAACAAGGGGAAACCGAAGAAGGCTTCACCGGGACAGATGGCGTTTCCTTGGGCGCAGTGGGAGACACCTAACTCCCAGGTGCAAGAGGTTGCTGAGAAGTTTGTCTTTGCCAATTGTTACAACCAGCAGGTGGCAGGGGTGATGCACTGCCAGGTATCGAAAAGCTAGAACTGGCGTGGGTTCGTGGAAATCGTCTCTATAGAAAATCTTTACAAAAATCGGAAACCCTTAAATGTTACAGTTCCTACAAGTCTCGACGCGAGAGAAGAGTAATCCATCCTTCCTTAAAATATATCTATAACCACCCCATGGGAGATGTCCCTCTGGGGCTTCGTCTGTGGTGAAGGTTAACCCCACGAGCCAGTTGTTGTCCACACGCCATTTTACGCGATCGCCAAAGCGCTTTAAGACATCAGCATCATATCTCGCGTCAGGGGTTCCCCCAACACTCTCCCAGATGCGCTTCTGCACACTAAAGCCGAAGCGACCCTTGCTGTATTTTACCCAGAGAGTGTCGATCGTGCGGAGGTCTGTGCAAGGAAACGTTTCGATGTCCCTTGTACTCAGCAAATCCGCTACCTTGAGCATCACGAGTAAAGTTTCCTCATCCGCTTCCTTCCACTTCCCTTGTGCGAGTAAATCTCGCAGCTCAGTGTAGTTTACTCCTTGCTCAGAAGGCAGAAGTAGTGAAACACTCTCCGACCATATCTTTTTGAGGGCTTCTATGGAAATAGCTAACCCCTTGCCCTTGTCTGTTTGCTGAGCAACTACCCCCAAAACATAACCAGTTTCTTTATCAATAACAGGGGAACCACTATAACCAGATTTCAGGTCATGTTCGCTACCTCGCTCAATTTGTAAATTCCATGCTTTAGTGCGATCGCCTTCTAAGTTTATTATTTGTTTATCACCTAACTTCCCCCCGATCTGTGCCAACTTGCAAGTCTTTGTGCCGTCTCTATAATAGCCAGCTACGGTAACATCTCTTCCCTTTTCACCAACTACATCTAGCCTCAATATTGGTAGTTTTAGCAATGGTTTCCTAACTGATAAAACGGCTAAATCACAACCGTACCTATTACCCACAGCCTCTACTGTTGCTAGATGACCATCAACTTTTACCTTATCTGACCCTCCAACATCTTCCACCACATGGGCGCAAGTCAACAAATAGGTTGTCTGTTCGTCTTGATCGATAACAAACCCTGTACCAAAGACTCCGTCTGTGTTCCTTTCTGGATCGCTACTGGTAATTAAAAACACAGATTCCAAAACATCTTGACTCATTCAAGTTAAACCTTGGGTTTTAGCACCAGTTTTACCTTTAAATTAGAACCAGCTTTAGCCTTAGTCACATAGACATTGCCCTCTCCCTCAAAACTGAAGCCTATTTCAATCTCAGCTTGCTCAATGTGCATTTCTTGATTCAGTTCCTGCCAAGCAGCCGCAATGGGACGGCAAGTCTTCACCAAAATTGGCTTAATTTTGTCAAAAGTTGTATTAACTCTATCAGCAACACTACCTGAAATCTGTTTTGCTTGGTCTTCCGGCACTTCTACCTCTACCAAAGTGCCATCCTCTAACTTAATCAGTTTGGTCGCCATCACTATTTCTTTGTGTTCTGTACTTTAGTTTAGGTTAGTTTCATCAAGTTCTATATAGCAACAGGATAAATCTGCCAAAAAGCTGATGCATCAACGTCCTGCGATGTGTTTTGAGGTGAGGATGCGATCGCTCTGCTGCTATATTCAATACACGGCTGCGATCGCAGGTAGCTGATTCGAGAAGGATCGATCACACACACTTTGTGAGAAATCTTATTCCTCAATAGACCTGAATCATGCAATAAGCCCGACGAAACACGACTCAAGCTCAAAGATTCAACTTGTCTTTACACTATTCCTGCGCTTCAAAACCTTAAATAGTACATAAGATCAGAAATTAACTGAGCACTAAGTGAAAGGCGTCGCTGCAAATCGACAAGATTCCGATAATTACCCCCTTCACTGCGATTCTGTACAATCGCTCTTGCCAAAAACAAATCCACTGCCGGAATTTTCGTTAATTGTTCTACCGATGCTGTATTCGGATTAATCGGTACAGGGGTTAAGTCGCTCTCCGAGTCGTAGTAACAAAAGCTGAGAATTGGTTGCAATGGTTTGATTCGCTGTACTGAAATCCCTAAAGCGGCGGCAATGTCTTCTAGACAGCAAAACTGAACTCCCATCTGAGCCAGTTCAACGAGCGATCGAGCTTGATGAATCGATATCCCCGGCAGTCGCAACCAGTCATCCACACTCGCTTGATTCGCATCAATTTTAATGCCCAATTTGGCTGCCACGACAATTTCTTCTGCCGATTGCAGTCGATAATAAGGGTCACTCTCCAGTCGCGCCCGAATTAGCTGCCAATTGGGGGAAGGTTGTCCTGGGGGACTGAGCCAGTTAAATAGTGCCATGGGTTTTAGGCAATGCGATCAAGTAATTGGCGGCGTTTTTGCTCAAATTCATATTCGGACATTAGTCCATCTTGACGCAGTCGATCAAGTTCTCGTAGGGCATCTGCGATCGCTCCCACCTGCGCTGGGTCAACCGCTCCGGCTTGATTAGCTACCGAAGAAGCCGCTATCACGCCCAGATTGAAATTCTTGTCAAACTCTTCTGCACCTTGTGCCAGATACCAAAATCCTTCAATCACACTGGCGATATGAGGAATGGGTGTCCACCACAGGAGCAAATACACGATGCCCCAAAACGGTTGCCCCAGATAAAACTTATGGAATCCGGCAATAGGCATCACCCCACTAAACGCTAAGATAGCAGCGACTGTACGATTTTTCGGCTTACTCAACATACTTGCTTTTCCCCCTAGGAATGGCTTGGTGTAAGGAATGGGGAGTGCTAACTCCTCTGCCGCAGGACGTTTTTACCCAGTCGTTCAGTTATCCATGCCATCGAAGTACTCTGGCTGAGGGCGAGATTACACAAAAGACCAGCGATTGTATTTCTAAATGTATGATATCGAATCAGACAGCCGAGCTTGAGTGAGCCGAATGAGACCCCATTTTTCGGTAAGCGCTCGCTCGCGAATACGGTAAACCGAAGTTTGCGGGAGCTAAGCACTGCACTAAAATGTGACTAACAGCAGCCGCGTAACCCACTCGTCGGTTAACAGATAAGAGCAATGGGGTTTTTTGATTCAGATATTGTCCAACAAGAAGCTAAACAGCTGTTTGAAGATTATCAATCCCTGATCCAATTAGGGGGCAGCTATGGCAAATTTGATCACGAAGGGAAAAAGATTTTTATCGAGCAGATGGAAGCCCTGATGGAGCGCTATCGTATTTTCATGAAGCGCTTTGAGTTATCTGAGGACTTTATGGCTCAGATGACGGTGGAGCAACTCAAGACCCAACTCGGTCAGTTTGGCATTACGCCTCAGCAAATGTTCGACCAGATGAACATGACGCTGGAACGAATGAAATCAGAGCTAGAAAAGCAACCCTGAGACTCAGTTAGGCTGTTAGCAAGGATTACTTGTGTAGCCTGTGCGTATTGCCAAAAGGGTCTTACGGGACTCCCTAGGAGGTAGCTTTTGTGCTCGCTCCTACTCCTGGATTTCGCTGGATACAGGATATAAAGCCTGGTCTATGATCAATCATTAAATTTTGTTCATAGTAGGCACCTGAGTGCCGCTCACAAGAGGACTGAAGCCCTCACTACAAACGCTTCACCCATGATGGGTTGTATTGCCGGACACTCTATGCTGATGATGTTCACCCACCAGAAAGTGGGTAGATTTCCTCTAGGGACGATTGAACTTAGAGGGAGATGGGAAGTTTTGTACGGGTTCGTTCTTCAACGCTTTGAGCATAAAGTTTCGCCAAATGGGTGCCGCATATTGACCACCCGTTGCTCCACCTCCAATCGGTCTGTTGTTATCATTCCCAATCCAAACAGCGGCAGCTAGCTGCGGTGTATACCCCGCAAACCAAACATCTCGCTCTGATGAGGTTGTACCCGTTTTCCCCGCTGCTGGGCGTCCGATTTGTGCGGCTTTTCCGGTGCCGCCATTAATTACGCCTTGCAGCACATTGGTGAGAGAAGCCGTCGCCCAAGGGTCGAGTACCAGCCGTGGTTTAGGGGTGTTATCTAACAAAACATTGCCCGTGCTGTCGGTGACTCGGACAATAATCGTGGTGTCAGAATACCAACCATTACTGGCAAAGGTGGCATAAGCTCCTGCCATTTCCAAGGGGGTTAAACCAATCGCTCCCAAAGGCAAGGAGGTGACTGGTTCCATAGGGCTCTTAATTCCTAGCGTGCGGCAGGTTTCAATCACTTTATCCAGTCCGACCGCTCTGCCGATCTTGACGGCTGGAACATTAGCCGATACGGTTAAAGCCGTGCGAATAGTCATGGCACCCGAATAACCCCCACCATAGTTTCGGGGAGAGTACCAGCCGCTACCATCCCGATAGCTCACTGGAGTATCCATGACGGTGGACGAAGGGGAATATTTGCCAGTGGCAAAGGCTGTGTAATAAACGAAAGGCTTAAACGCAGAACCGGGTTGGCGTCTGGCTTGAATCGCTCGATTGTATTGGCTTTTTTTGTAACTTACTCCACCAACCAGCGCTTTGACAAAATGTGTTCGAGGATCGACGGCAGCTAGGGCGACTTGACCTGCATTAAGCCCACGGTAACGAATATTGGCATGGGAACTGGCAACCGTTTGTTCCGCCATCTCTTGGAACTTGGTGTCAATCGTCGTTTGGACACGCATCCCACCTTTGAGGACAGCCTCCCGACCAAACCGCTCATTTAACTCAGTAACAACGGCTTCTGTGATAAACGGAAGCTTACTCGTCCGCCAGGACGTCAACTTGCCTATATTCAGCTTTTGTTTCCGAGCCGCTTCCGCTTCGGCGGCTGTAATCCAGCCGAGATTTTCCATCCGGTTTAAAACAATAGCTTGTCGTTCTTTGGCAACTTTGAGGTTGACAAAAGGGCTGTATTCTTCTGGAGACTGAATCAATCCAGCCAGCATCGCTGACTCAGCTAAGTTCAGTTGATCCGCCGTCTTAGAAAAATAGCTTTGGGCAGCGGTTTGAATCCCATAATTGTTACGACCCCAATAGATTTGATTGAGGTACATTTCCAAAATTTGGTCTTTGGTGAAGATTTGCTCCAGCCGGATAGCCATCACCGCCTCGGCAATTTTGCGGCTGAACTTACGCTCTGGCTTGAGAAATAAATTTTTCACCAACTGCATGGTTAGGGTGGAGCCACCTTCAACCACTGTATTTTTTTCCCAGTTGATTAACAGCGCCCGCCCCACACTATTAGGATTAATCCCATGATGCACGTAAAAATGGCTGTCTTCCATGGCAAGTACAGCTCGCTTGAGGATAGGGCTGATTTGGTCTAACTTGACCACTTCTCGATTCGCTTCACCGTGGAGACTGGCTAATTCCTTCCCCTTAATGTCATAGATATAAGTGGTTTCTGAGGGCACATAGCCCCGTAAAACTCTGACATCTGGAAGATTTCGGAAGCTAGTCGCCAAGCCAACCAACCCACCCGCAACGACTGAACTCGTTAGCATGGTGATGCCGAGAATGGTTCCACCTGCGACCTGAGCAACTCCCTGTACAAAGTGGAAAACGGATGATGAGCCGCTTTGGGTATCTTGTTTTTGTTGAACAGTGCTAGATGACACGGCGATTTCACTTCCTCACTCAAAAAGAGACTAAAGACACAAGGGAAAGTAACTTTATATCAATACTTTCTATAGATAATTACAGAAATTTATAGCAATAGCAGGATGACAGAGCAGCCGAGTTGCCAAAAAAACCTCTTGAGGACTACTTATGCATGGAGACGGTATTCTGACATTGTGAGCGAAGCGAAGAATCTGTCTGAGGGCTTGAAGTTCTGAAGCTTCATAAATCATAGCGAGTCGGTGCGTAAGTTCCAGTCTAAACAACGCCCACACAGTTTGGGCACCTAAGCCATAAGACATAGGGAGATCAGGATAATAGGGCTTTTTTCCCCCAGCCATTGCTATCACTACACGCTCAATAGTGTTCGTGGTAACTTGCGGAGGAACCTCGGCTACGCCAATACTTCTGGTCGCTCTTGTGTATGCTGAAAGAGAACTCATAAAGTAACGACTGTCAAAGCATTGGCTAAAAGTAAGCATTGCTTCATCATACTAGGTGCATTCTGGGATCAAGGTGAACTGAGCCAGCATGGCTCTTAGGCATTGGGGGTGAAACCGATTAATCTTACTGCCTTGCATTATGTCTAAAAAACGCTCAATTGCAATGCTCTGCCATTATCAGTTGTGTGAATTTTACCGCCACATTTAGAACGTAGCCCCCATCAACGAACCCTCAAGAAGGCGGACATTTACTCCCTTGCTAACGCTTCATGATGGGTTTGGACTGGGTAGAGGCTGTGCAAGCGCAGCCATTAAAGGTGAAAATCTCTTAATCATCTCCTCACGCTCATCTCCGCTTCTATCGCTATAGATTGCGGGTTAGAGTACGTTAAATCCTGCTCTTCGATCCTTAAAGATGTCTCAGACGAATGTCAAATTTTGAATCCACCATTCCCAACGAGCTAGCTTGGCTCTATCGAGGTATCACTGAAATTTTTCCCAATCAAGCTGATTCTCAAGATGCTAACGAAAATTTAGTTCAACGTTTAAGGCAAACCGACCGTCCCTTACGGGTGAAGTTGGGAATCGATCCCACAGGAGCCGATATCCATCTCGGTCATAGTATTCCAGTCCGAAAGCTGCGGGCGTTCCAGGATGCGGGTCATACCGCCGTCCTGATTATTGGTGATTTTACCGCACGTATTGGTGACCCAACCGGCAAATCTGAGGTGCGCCGTCAGCTTTCTGTGGATGAGGTCAAGTACAATGCTCAAACTTACTTGGAGCAGGTACGCCCGATTCTGGACTTTGAGACACCCGGACGCTTAGAAATTCGTTATAACTCGGAGTGGTTAGAACCGCTGGGCTTAGCGAAAATTCTAGAATTGTTGGCGACCATGACAGTGGGGCAAATGTTGGCGAAGGAGGGGTTTGCCGAGCGCTATAAGCAAGAAAATCCCATTTACCTGCATGAATTTCTCTACCCACTGATGCAAGGCTATGATTCCGTCGCGGTAGAGGCGGATGTTGAATTGGGGGGCACTGACCAAAAATTTAATATTGCCGTCGGGCGAGATTTGCAACGGCATTTTGGGCAGACGCCTCAGTTTGGACTCTTGACGCCGATTTTAATCGGGACAGATGGGGTGCAGAAGATGTCCAAGTCGCTGAACAACTACGTTGGGTTGCGGGAAGACCCCCTGACGATGTATCAGAAGCTGGAAGGGACAAAAGATAATCAGGTGGATTCGTATTTTGAGCTGCTGACGGATTTAGCCTTGGATGAACTACCCACCAATCCACGCGCTCGCCAACAACTTCTCGCTTGGACCATTGTCTCTCACTACCATGGGCAGAAAGCGGCGGATGAAGCCAAACAAGGGGGTGCCATCCCCGAATTTT
>DATNQL010000815.1:0-2452 GCA_036704025.1 Stenomitos sp. | reverse complement strand
AAGCTAAAGCTTACAAATAAGTAATACCAATTTCCTTTAAGGACGCTATACTTCGACCCCCCCAACCTCCTCACGCTTAGCTCCGGCTTGATTTCGGGGGGAGCCAGAGAAGTCTCTGCAGCAAACATTCATGGAATTGGTATGAGTCATATCGTGTCCGTCTCATACCAAATCCTCCTCGATAACCCCCTTTTCAGCTTAAGTCTTTTTTTCCTTCTGCCCTCTGCCCTCGGCCTTCTGCCTTCTGCCTTGCCCCCACGAAAAAAGGGGTAGTTAACCCGGATTTGGTATCACTACCCATCATCAAAACCTCTGTGCGTCCCCGTGTCTCCGTGTCTCCGTGTCCCCGCGTCAATCCTAACGATGGGTGTTTAACCGGACATGAATATCAGGTATCACACCCCTTTCAGACGGAATAAAAGGAATTGGGTAATCTGAGCATTCCTAAAATTATCATCACTGACCAATAGTAAACTCTGACTACCATCGGGTAGACGTGGCCCTAGTGTCATTGCCTCCAAGTTATCGAGATAAATTCCTAATTCACTCAAGTCCAACAGCAACTTTTTCTTCACAGGCTCGATTCTGGAAATATCACCTTTGAGCGTTTCAATAGTCGAGGTATCTGTTGCCGCACTCATCGCCATCTGATAAATTTTGGCATTGGCTCCCAATACACCATAAGTCCGCTCCAACGTGAGAAAGTGACCTCCCATATCCACAGTGACTAACTCCGTTAAACCATTATCGATCGCACCCGCCGGAGTTGGGTCGAGTAAGTAGAGATGTTCAGCTACCACCATTGGGCGACTAATCGGGCCTATTAAATAATGCATCAGCCGAATCCGAGCGGACTCTTCTGACTTCGGTGGTAATGCATCTTGCCATAGTGCAGACTCTGTGGCGGTAAATAGGCGAAACGGGTCACCATTGCCTCCAGCTAAGCTGCCTAATTCTAATGTCAACGCCTCGAATCCTAAGTTATCTTGAATCCCGCGAGGCGGTTGCTCCTCTTGATTTTGATCTGGAGTGTCCTTATGGGCAAGATATCGTTCTGGAAGCATTAAGTTACTGCGCTGCTGTCCGGTTTTGACATCGAACTCCCGAATAAAAGGAGCAATGCCAGAAGAGGGAACGCCTTCGCTGGAAATAAACACTGTTCCTCTGGGAGAAAGAGACATGCCTTCAGGGTCAATACTCCCTTGGGCATAAGTTTTACCCTGATCATCGGTGATGAAGGTCACATCTTCCACCTTGACTTTGTCAATCCCAATCTCTCCCTTGTCCGTGCGCTTGACGCTGAGTCCTAGGGTGTAAAACCGAGCTGGAGCCAATTGAGAGCGGTCATCGGAAAGGGCGTAAAATTTATTGCGCTGGCGATCGTAGGTAATAGCCGATAATCCCCCAACCGGGGTATCCTTAAACTTCGTTTTGGGCAGTTGGTACTCGCTTAAGAAATCCAGGGAAAGGTCGCGAAAGGTTCGCTGTTCGGCTGTCCTCGCTTGGGATGGAGTACAAGCAGTTGTTAGGAAACTCAGCAGTGTTAGCACCAGAACGAAGAGTAGGGAAAACAACTGGCGAGATGCCTGGAACTTTATCCGGTTACGGTTTACTAGCTGAGTCATGAGTAGTTATTATATCAGGGCAAAAAGTGGGTACAGTTTGTCAAGTGCTCAATAGAAACTCTCGCTTTAATTTAAGCGTCAATGGGGGTGTAAATTCGTTATGACTAAAGTGATATTAAATTCTTTACAACTTAAACTTCTCAACTGGGGTAAGACTGGATTATGGATTGCCACGTTCCTGCTGTGTTTTAGCTCTGTGACATGGGCAGCCCAGGAGAAGCCGAAGCCAGAGGAATTTAAAGTTAATCCCCTGGAGATAACGAAGCCTGATCCCCTGTTGCCTCGATTGCCCAAGCGAGGTACTCTCAGCCCGGAAGAACAGTCAAGATTGAGAACCGCGATTGATGAGTTAGATGCTCAAGGGGCTGCTTTGTACCAACAAAAAAAGGCAGATGAGGCGTTTGAGGTTTGGTATCGAGGACTACGACTACGACGGGCGTTAGGGCGAGTGGAGGAAGTGCAAGCACTGGGGCGAGTCGGGGAGTTGGCTTGGCAGAACACGCGCAAGTTTGATACACAGGTGATTACGAGGCGTTTGCAGGAAATTCAGAAAGAGGCTGAAGATCAAAAGGCGCTGAATTTAGAACTTCTGCGAACATTGGGACAGGCTTACCAGCAGGTGAGATTTCCAGAACCTGCGGTTAAAGTGTATCAGCAAATTTTGGCTCAGGAGCGTCAGCAAGGGGATACTCAGGCTCAAGAGACGACGCTCAAAACTCTGGCTCAGCTCAATATGGATTGGTTCAACTATCCGCAAGCGGCAGCCATTTACGAAGAATTGCTCACTCAAGCTCAATTACGGGGCGATCGCGTGAATGAACTGGCTT
>DATNQL010000814.1:0-23181 GCA_036704025.1 Stenomitos sp. | reverse complement strand
TATCACTGGTCGCAGAAAGAAGTTCATCCCACTTATTTGATGACTTTAGCAGTGGGTGACTTTGCCGAAATTCGGGACGAGTGGCGAGGCAAACCCGTTACCTATTATGTCGAAAAGGGGTATGAAGAAGACGCCCGCCGCAGCATGGGCAAAACGCCTCGGATGATGGAGTTCTTTAGCGAGAAGTTTGGCTATCCTTATCCATTCCCCAAATATGCCCAAGTTTGCGTCGATGACTTCATCTTTGGCGGGATGGAGAACACCTCCACCACCTTACTCACCGATCGCTGCTTGCTGGATGAACGCGCTGCGATCGATAATGACCGCACGGAAAGTTTAGTCGCCCACGAACTCGCTCACCAGTGGTTTGGCGACTTAGTGGTGATTAAACACTGGTCTCATGCTTGGATTAAGGAAGGATTGGCTTCTTATTCCGAAGTATTTTGGACGGATTATGAGTATGGCAACGATGATGCCGTCTATTACTTGTTAGGTGAGGCGCAAAGTTACTTAGCCGAAGATAGTTCTCGCTATCGTCGCCCGATTGTGACTCATGTTTATCGGGAAGCGATCGAACTTTATGACCGGCACCTCTATGAAAAAGGGGCTTGCGTCTATCACATGATTCGCACCGAGTTGGGTGATGAGTTGTTCTGGAAGGCAATCCAGACGTTTGTGCAGGACAATGCTCACAAGACGGTAGAAACGGTTGACTTGCTCCGAGCGATCGAAAAAGCAACCGGGCGCAACCTGTTATTTCTCTTTGATCAGTATGTCTTCCGAGGTGGACATCCAGATTACAAAGTTGCTTATTCCTGGGATGGAGATAGTCAGTTAGCGAAAGTGACAGTTACCCAAACTCAGGCGAAGAATGGCAATAACGGCAGTAGTAGTGAGCTATTTGACCTGAAAATTCCCATTGCTTTTGGTTACACTCAACCCGACAACAATACTCCTGAATTAACAACCTTTACCGTCAGAATTCATGAACGGGAACAGAGTTTTTACTTCCCCTTAGAGAAAAAGCCTCAATTTATTAGCTTCGATCGCGGCAATAATTACCTGAAAACGGTTGCTCTAGAATACCCCATCTCGGAACTCAAAGCTCAGTTACAATCTGATCCTGACCCCATCTCCCGCATCTATGCCGCCAAGGCGTTGGCGAAGAAGGGAGGTTTGGAAGCGGTGAAGGCACTCGCTGAGGCGTTAACGAGTGACGCATTTTGGGGCGTTCGGGTAGAGGCGGCAAAATGCTTAGCGCAAGTGAAGCTGGATCAGGCAACGGATGCTTTAATGACGGGTTTAAACGATAAAGATGCCCGTGTGCGTCGAGCCGTGGTGGATGCTTTGAGTAAAATCAAAACATCCCAAAGCTACGATGCCGTGAAACAGGTACTCGAAAACGGAGATGCTAGCTACTATGTGGAAGCTACCGCCGCCCTTACCCTTGGCAAAATGGTGTCCGCAACTCTCAAAGATAAAGAAGACGAAGTTCTGCAAGTGTTGAACAACGTCCTGAGAGAGAGGGGTGGATGGAATGAAGTCGTGCGGAGTGGTGCGATCGCAGGCTTGAGTCAGATGAAGTCGTCACCTGTAGCACTGGATGTCATTCTAGAATACACCACGCCGGGTACTCCTCAACCTCTTCGTCTGACGGCGATTCGAGCCTTGGGTACCATTTCTACCGGACAGACTCCGAACAATACCGAGTGGATTTTAGAACAATTAGAAGAACTGGCTGGAGAAACCTTCTTCCTCACTCAAGTGGCTGTTGTTGCAGCCTTGGGGCAAATGGAAACGGTTAAAGCGATCGCAGTTTTACATTCTCTGGCTGATCAAACTCCTGATGGGCGAGTCCGCCGCATGGCAGAGGAAGCGATTCAGAGAGTCCAGAAGAATGTGGGTTCTGATCAAGCTGTTAAACAGCTTAGGGAAGAACTCGATCAGTTGAAAAAAGAAAACCAGGAACTCAAAAGCCGGATGGAAAATCTCGAAGCAAAGTCCAAATAACTGAGCGGATATCGGGTTGATTACCCTTAATCTAACTCTGTTTGTAGTAGGGGCTTAACTCTGGGCGTAACGATGTGTAGGGGCATGGCATTTCAAAAATTCTTGTTGAACCGGGATGTTACTGTCGCCGTGCCCCTACTCTCCACCGATTAGGGTTCTATTGCCGAACACCCTATCAGTGATGATCTTCGACTGTCCGAATTCCTGCCGCTTCCATCAAATCGATCAGACGATCATAACGAAAGCCTTTGATCAAGCTGACTATCGATTGGGCTAAAGGGGCATCGACAGGAGGGATTTGCTCAATCAGCCGCAAAATTGCCTCATCATCCACCGAATCCACCGCCTCATACAGCTTATCCATCCACTCCAGGGGCATGACTTGGAAAGAAGCAGGCTGTAGAACAAAGGATGAATCCAATGGACTGCCTTTGCTCCCTCCTGAGAGGGCAATTTGCTCTGTGCGTCCTAAAACAGGAAACTCTTCATAGACATAACGCACCCCCAGGTATTGAGCCATCTTTTCAAAAATCACTTCTTCTCGAAAGGGTTTACGCACAAAATCGTCACAGCCGACGGATACAACCAGATGACGTTCCTCCTCAAAGGCACTGGCGGTGAGCGCAATGATCACTGTGGTGTGGATTGGCGCTGAGGGATGGCTGAGTTTTCCCTGTTTCTCTCTCTCCTGCTCTCTGGCTTTAATTTGTTGGGTAGCTTCATACCCATCCAGGATGGGCATCCGCATATCCATCCAAATCAAGTGAGGTTGAAAGCTGTTCCACTGCTCCAGGGCTTCTTGCCCATTGATGGCTTCCTGAACCTCAAAGCCCAAACTCGCTAGGAGTTTAACCAGAAGCAGGCGACTTTCTGGAGCATCGTCAACCACCAAGATGCGATAGTTGGGTTGCCCAGATTCTAAGCCGATGACTCGGCGAGTGGGCTGAAGCTGGGGAATTTCCGTCACTGAAGTGAGACTCACCTCCACATCAAACTGAAAAATAGTTCCCTTCCCCAACATGCTATTCACGCGGATGTCCCCCCCCATCAGTTGCACAAATTTTCGGCTGATGGGTAAACCTAAGCCAGTTCCTTCTGAGGATTTCCGACCGGTTGCGGTTTGTGTAAAGGCTTCAAATATCAGATCTAAGTCTTCGGGTGCAATACCAGGACCCGTGTCTTCTACTTTAAAATTAAGGGTTACAGGCTGAGGGTTGGAAGAGGGTGGGAAATTTTCAACCTTCAACTTTTCCACTTGGAATTCCTGACAATCTTCAACCTTTAATTTCCTGCTGACTCGTAAGGTAACACTTCCGGATGCTGTAAATTTTATGGCATTACCGAGGAGGTTAATTAAGACTTGACGCAGCTTATTCTCGTCTGTTTGCACATATTGGGGAAGACCTAGGGGATAATCAAAAATTAACTGTAAGCCCTTGTTTTGAGCGGGCAACTGAAACATGGCTTCTAAACTGTCCAATAGGCGGTATAAATCAAAGCATTGTTGATCGAGTGTTACCTTACCCACCTCGATTTTGGACATTTGCAGAACATCATTAATCAGTTCGAGTAAATGTTCGCCACTACGATTGATGATTTCGATCGATTCCCGTTGCTCCTGTGTTAGGGAGGAGTCACGGATGAGCAATTGGGTAAAGCCGAGAATGGCATTGAGGGGTGTGCGGAATTCATGACTCATATTAGCGAGGAATTGGCTTTTGGCTCGATTGGCTCGTTCAGCCGCTTCTTTCGCCTCCTGCATCGTGGCTTCCGATTGTCGTAGTTCAGCCTCGGTTTTAGCTAATTCAGCCGTGCGTTCAACTACTTTTTGTTCCAAAGACGTGTTTAACTGTTCCAACTCCTGATTCATTTGCTGGAGTTGAAGAGTTTGCTGGCTTAGTTTTTTTTCTTGAAGATAACTATTGACGGCTTCTCGGACGGTTAATTTAAAGTCGTCAAATTGCCAGGGTTTAGCAATATAACGGTATAATTTGGCATACTTAATTGCATTTCCCACAACCTCTAAATCGGCTTGCCCAGTCAGCATGATTTTCAGGGTTTTGGGTGAGAGAGCATGGATACGTTTTAATAATTCATCTCCTTTAATATGGGGCATGAGGTAATCGGAAATGACTAAAGGAATTTCATACTGTTCATCGAGTAATTCTTCCAACAACTCTAAAGCTTCTTCACTCCCGGCTGCGGTTTCAATCAGATATTCATCCCCCAAAGTTTTTTGAAGTTCGATTTCCAGGCTATCCAGAATTATCTGTTCATCATCAACACATATAATAATGGGTTTGTTCATAATTTAATTAAAGATATTGATATTTTTTTATGCCTGAATTAATGGCTGCAATTAATTCATCGGTACTCCAGGGTTTATACAAACATGTATGTAAATTAGCTTGTTGTTTAGCTCTTGCTACAGCTTTTTCATCAGCTTGACCTGTGAGCAGGATCGTAATAATATTAGGATATTTTTGATGGATTTGCAGGAGTAATTCATCTCCCTTCATCCCTGGCATTAACCAATCTGAAACAATCACTAAAATATTTATTTCTTCTTGAACCAATTCCTCAATAATTTCTAGAGCTTGGTTAGCGCTTTCAGCAAATTCATAGAGATAAGAATCTGCAAATGCTCGACGGAGTTCTATTTCCAGACTCTCCAAGACAACTCCCTCATCGTCAACACATAGGATCGCTGGCTTCGGCATCGCTAATATCCCTATCTATTCCTTGGTTCTAAAGGTAATAATACGGTAAAGGTTGTTTGATTGGGTACTGAACTCACAGAAATAGAACCCTGGTGTTTGTCAATAATCTTCTTGACAATATCTAATCCTAATCCACTGCCTTCCCCGGCGGGTTTAGTTGTAAAAAATGGCTCAAATATTTTGGGCATAATCTCAGCAGGAATCCCTTGACCACTATCTGTGATACTAACGCTCAAATGAGTATCTTGCTTTGTGACATCAATTGTTAAAATGCCCTTGTATTCCATCGCTTGCAGGGCATTATGAATAAGGTTTGTCCAAACTTGATTGAGTTCATCAGGATAGCACAAGAGCGGAGGCAGTTGTTCATAGTTTTTCCTCAATTCCACACCATGTTTCATGAAGTTGTGGTAGAGAGTTAATACCGTTTCAATGCCCTCTATAAGATTAGCCTGTACTTTTTCACCAGAAGAGTCATAATGAGCATAATTTTTCAGAGCAAAGACAACTTTGGCTGCCCGTTCAGTTGCAGTGACAATAGTTCGGGTACTTTTCTGGACACTTACTAAATCATAGACAGTCTTTAAAATTGTTGAGCTATCAGGGTCTTGTAATAAAGGTAAAAGAAAGTCAATATCATCTCCCACAACGCCCATATTGACTAAAAGACTGGCAATACTATCGGCATTTTCAATAGCATTTTTTTTAAGTTCATACTGTAACTCTTTTTTGAATAGACGCTTTTGCTTGCTTGACAAAGAGGCTGTATTTTGACTCGATTGAGCCACCAAATCAAAAAAATAGGGCTGATGTTCTTGAGAGATTTTTGGCCAGGAAATCGTCAATTTTTCTAAATTTGCATTAAAAAAATCGGCAATATTTCCAATTGATGAACGAATGGCTCCCAGTGGAGTATTGATTTCGTGGGCAATCCCTGCAATTAATTGCCCAAGAGCTGCCATTTTCTCGGCTTGAATGAGTTCTTCCTGAGTGCTTTTAAGATAGTCTAGAGTTTGTGAAAGTTCTTGGGTACGCTGCTGAACTTGAAGTTCTAAGTTGCGATTATATTCCGCTAATAACTTTGCAGATTTCTTTCGTTCTGTAATGTCTTGAAAAGCCATTATGGCATATACAACTTGACCCTGTTCATCAAAAATTGGTGTAGCCCAAACCTCCAAGGGGATAATTTTATCGCCTTGATGAATTTCTACATCATCGGTGGTTGTTTTTTTCCCGTTTAAGGCTCGCATGAGTGGCTGTTTTTCCCTAGGATATAGTTGATCGGTTCCCTCCATATAAGCTTGATAAATTTCAGGCAATGGCTCAGTGCTAGCATTGGCTGAAGTTCCTTTGCCGAGTAACTGTTGAGCCGTCTGATTAGCATAATAATTCTTGCCATTCACATCAGCCACAAACACACCAACTGGCACTGCTTCTAAGAATTGAGCGAGCCGTTTCTCACTATCCCGTAGCGCCTCTTGAACCCGTTTGCGTTCGGCAACTTCTTGCTGTAAATTTTTCAATAATTCAGTTTGAGCTTGCTGCGCTAAGCACTCTTTTTGTAATACCTCCTTCATCTGCTGCACATGCCGCAGAGTTTTGTTTGTCGTAATTTCTAAATCTTGAAGATTAAGGGGTTTCAGTAAGAAATCAAAAGCTCCCCGATTCATTGCCGCTCTAATATTTTCCATATCACCATAAGCGGAAATAATAATAGATTGGATTGTGGGATATTGCTCAGAAAGATGAGTGAGCAATGTTAGCCCATCCATTTGGGGCATATTGATATCTGTCAAGACGATATCGATATCGGGTTGGGTTTCTAGTTGCGAGAGTGCTTCTAACCCATTATGAGCAAAAAAAAATTCAATTTCTTGTTGCCGGATTTTCCGTCTAAATTTTTGGCAGATTAGAGGTTCTAAGTCTGACTCGTCATCCACAACTAGTATTTTGGCTGACATAGTATCTTTCAGAGAGGGATTAGCTACAAATTAAAAGTTTGGCTGGAGCTCGTCAAGTTAATCGCAGGAACGTTTCCTCCTGACTCTGGCGGCAGTACTCTCATGTGACAAATCTACATCCGCATACAGCCATCCACTTCAGGCAGGCAGACAGCACCCATCAGGATATCGGGTTGGACATTCCTCAGCCGTTTTAGGGCTTCGTCATAAGCTTAACAATTGCTATGGGATAGCTTTTGCCCCAAAGTTTGACAGCTTGTCTTTTGACGATTTTATGTGGCGTCCCTCAAATTAGAAAAAGCTCATAGGATATGCCCATGAACCATTGCTCAGATTCCTATGAATTCCTGGCTCTTTAAAAAGGAGGAGAACTCAAGTGAAGAAACTTGTATCTGTCTTATTGCTCACCATCGCTTTATTGACTTTTGTCTTAGGACGTCCTGTCTTGGCGGCTGACTCATCCAGTGGTGCCAAAATCTTTAGCGCTAACTGTGCATCATGTCATATGGGTGGACGGAATGTCGTGATGGCGAATAAAACGTTAAAGAAAGAGGCTCTAACTAAGTATGGCATGGATTCTTCAAATGCAATTGTGGCTCAAGTGACGAATGGGAAAAATGCGATGCCAGCCTTTAAAGGGCGTTTGAGCGCTCAGCAAATTGAGGAGGTTGCAAACTATGTCTTAGAACAATCAAACAAGGGTTGGATTTAAGAATGAATAGGGAATGGATATAGCAAAGAAATAAAAACTCAAAGACTGAAGCCAAGTTTCAATTTCTTTTTTGTATCCATTCCCATTTATGATCGGTTACTGGCTAAAAGAATATGAGTTACTTATTTCGAGTTTTTTTTGGTTTTGGTATAGCAATAGTACTAGTTCTGTTTCCATTGACGGCACCAGCAAAAGCCGACTTCTTAGCGGTTGAATCTAAAAGTGCGATGGATTTTTTTCAGGAGGGAATAAAACAGATTAAAAGCGGTGAATATCAACCAGCCTTAGAAAATCTTACCCAAGCGATTGAGTTGAATTTGGGTTTTGCTGAGGCTTATAGTAATCGGTGCTTGGTTTATATCCAACTCGGAGATTACACTCAAGCCACAAAAGATTGTTCAGTAGCCTTAACACTCAATCCCAACAATATAGAAGCCTATCTTAACCGAGGATTAGCTTACCATCGTCTGAGAAATTATTCAGGCGCTATTACTGAATACAATCAGGTTATAGAACGAGATGCCAAGGATTTAAGAGCTTACTATAATCGAGGGTTAGTACGGTTTGAATTGCAAGATTTTGAGGGCGCGATCGCAGATTACGATCAAGCCTTAAATAAGAGTGAGCGGACTTCTCCTCAGCAACAAGTAGAAATCTATAATGATCGCGGTTTAGCACGACTCATGTTGGGGAACGTAGAATCTGCAATTGCAGATTTTTCCTTAGCCATCAATCTAGATATAAATAATCACAGATCGTTCTACAATCGAGCCTGTGCCTGTCACCGCATGGGTGATTTATCGAGTGCCGTTCGAGATTTTACGGTAGCCCTAAAGCTCGACCCTAACCGTGCTGAAGCTTATGTCAATCGGGGTATTATTCACCACGAATTAGGTTTTCAACAAGCTGCATTGTTGGATCTGAAAACAGCCTCAAAACACTTTCATGAACAGGGAAATCGAGTGGCTTATCAACAAACACTAGCGCTGATTGAGCGGTTGCAGTTGCTGTTACGCTCATGGGATGATGCGATCGCGTAGTAGCGAGGATGCAGGCTACCCAACGAAGCTGATGTGCAGCTAAATTGTCATAAGGGGTGTGGGGTGTGGGGTGTAGGGTGTGGGGTGTGGAAATAGGCTTTCTTAAAGGCATCACAGCTTAAAACTTTGAGCCTATGGGGTTAAGATGGCTCTGAACGAGCGCATTGCATTGGTCATCAGTTAAGCTAAGCTGTGCCTCATCTAGCTTTACAGGGCAATCTCAGGCAGCAAACGGTTTCAGGCGCTCAATTATCAAATTTAGCTGCGCGTCAGCTTACTTATTGCGGCTGACTTGATCAAAATTATGTCCATCTTTTTTCACGAACAACTCTACAGAACCCCTGTCCTAATGGCACAACTGAAGGACTTTCCAATCACAGTGTGCGGTGCAGGGGCATTAGGGGCAAACATTACCGAAAATTTGGCTCGTTCTGGCTGTGGTAAACTGACCGTGATTGACCGCGATCGCATTGAAGAACGCAACCTCTCCACTCAGCCTTATTACAAATCCGATGTCGGTGCTTACAAATCCAAAATATTGACAAATACGCTTTATCGTGCTTTGGAAGTTGCTATCGATGGGCACTCTAAAGAACTCACAACCGCCAACGCCCCTCAACTCTTGCGAGGCACGAACCTAGTAATCGATACGTTTGATAACAGCATAGCTCGTCAAGCCGTGAAAGATTACTGCACAGACGCCCAACTGCCCTGCCTGCACGTAGGGCTTGCCAGTGACTATGCTGAGGTAATTTGGAATAAGATCTATCGCGTTCCTTCCCCAGCCAACGATGATGTATGCGATTACCCACTCGCTAGAAATTTAATCCTGCTTGCGGTTGCCGTTGCCTGCGAGGTGATGATTACCTTTGTGGCGACAGGAGTGGAACAGAGTTTCACCATTACCTTGGGCGATTTTGCAATCAAACCTTTTGAATTATAAATTGATTCAATCTTTAAAGTGGCAAAACCTTGAACGTTCAACCTGAAAACATTCCACTTTTTCAAGGCTTCATATCATGTCCGTCTAATTACCCATAATAAAAACTCTCCGCGTCCCCGTGTCCCCGCGTCAATCCTAACGATGGGTGTTTAACCGGACATGATATCACTCTTCACCGGAAGGCGATGTCGTTGTTTGTACAGTTTTCAAATGAGAGGAAGTCAGTGGAATTTTGACAATAAACTCTGTCCCTTCTCCCGGTACTGAAACACATTCCAGTTGTCCCCCGTGTTTTTCGACAATAATTTGATAGCTAATCGATAAACCCAAACCCGTCCCCTCTCCTACTGGTTTAGTGGTGAAAAACGGATCAAAAATTCGTTTTTTAACATCTTTAGAAATACCAGAACCATTATCGGCAATCCGAATTAGGACATTCTTGGGCTTCTCCATTTCATCCGCATTGGACGTTTGGGAGGAGGAACAATCTACAACTTCAGTCGAAATTTTAATAATTTTAGGTTTGGGCTGGCTAGGAGTTATGGATTGAGTGATATGATGTTCGCTTTTGACTTCTGGAACCGATTTTTCTAAAGCATCAATCGCATTATTCAAAATATTCATAAAAACCTGATTAAGTTGCCCTGGATAACATTCTACAAAGGGCAGATGACCATACTCTTTAACAAGCTGAATATTAGCCGCTTCAGGCTTTAAACGATGTTGCAAAATTAATAATGTATTCTCAATTCCTTCATGAATATCTACAAATTTACGCTCCGCTTCATCGACGCGGGAGAAATTTTTTAAACTCAAGACAATCTGACGAATGCGATGTGCCCCGATTTCCATTGATTTCAATAATTTAGGGAAATCATTTTTAAGGAAATCAAAATCAATCACTTCTATCTGCTTGGCAATCGCGGGTGTCGGTTGAGGATAGTGTTCAGTATAAAGTTCAACCAATTCTAGCAAGTCCTGAGCATACATTTCTGCATGGGTAATATTGCCAGAGATAAATGTCACGGGATTATTAATCTCATGGGCAACACCCGCCACTAACTGTCCCAATCCCGACATTTTTTCGGTTTGAATGAGTTGAAGTTGGGCTTGCTTGAGGTCATTGAGCGCTTTTTTGAGTTCAGTCGCTTGTATTTTTAGGGCTTGTTTTGATCGTCGTAATGCCGCTTCAACAGCTTTGCGTTCTGCTAATTCTTCGGCTAACTGCTTGAAGAGTGCAGCTTGTTGAATCGCTACACTCAACTGGACACTGATCTGTCTGAGCAATTCAATGGTCGAATCCTTCCAATCCCGTGTTCTCGAGCATTGATGAGCAATCAACAATCCCCAAAGTTTATCGCCTTGTAGAATAGGAACAACGAGGTTAGCACGTACCTGAAATCGCTCTAGTAATTGAATATGACATGGACTCAAGTCGGTATTGTAGATATCGTTAATCGCTCGAATCCGTCCTTTTTGGTAGAGATGAGCTTTGCTTTCATGAAAACAGGTATCCTGGATATTAATCGCTAAGGCTGGTGTCCATTCTTCACCCACCGATTCCACAACAATCGTACCCGTCCAATCGGAGTTAAAGCGACAAATTAAAGTGCGATCGCACGCTAAAAATTGTCGCACTTCTTCAACAGCCGTATTCAGGACTTCATCCAGATTCAACGACTGACGGATGCGCTGATTAATCCCACTGACTAACCGTTCTCTTTCGGCTTGCTGTCGGAGTCTCCTTTCCGTCTGTTTTTGCTCGGTGATGTCCTGAAACGACCAAATTCTACCGTAGGATTCCCCTTCAGGCGATCGAGCCGGAGCCGAATAACAATCGAAAACTCGCCCATTTGTCAGGTGAATTTCCTCACGGCTGATTAAGGAAGGATTCTCTTCCAAATATTCCATCTGGCTAAAAACCCTTTGTGGTTCTTGGATTAAGGGCAGCACCCAGTTAAAGATAATGGTGTGATTTCCCAATTGCCGCATCCCGTCAGGGATTTGCCACATTTCACAAAACCGCTGATTATAGCTTAAGGTGGCTCCCGTTTCATCCGTGACCAGAACACCATTCGGATCAGATTCTTGTTGTGCCTTTAATAAAGCATTACTGCGTTGGAGAGCCTTTTGCGCCTGCTGACTCGCTTGAGCTTGCTGATAGGCATGAGTAATGTCACGGGCAAAGGCACAGTTATACTCCTGATTGTTAAATTTGAGATAGTTGAATGTGACTTCTACCGGAAAGACTCGACCATCTTTAGCTCGATGCTGAGTTTCCAGCGAAAAAGAACCACCTTCCCTTAACTGTTGCCAATGGGACTGCCAGACGGAGAGCGAAAAATTAGGGTCAATATCCTGGATACTTAACATCAGCAGTTCTTCACGGGAATATTGCAGCGCTTTGCTGGCTGTTTCGTTCACGTAAAATAATGTCCCATCAGGTCGAATATAAAAGACCGCATCGGCAGCACGATCAATCGAAAACTGCATTAATTGTTGGGTTTCTTCAGCCTGTTTGCGCTCAGTGATATCGGTTTGAACACCAATAAAGTGGGTTACATTGCCTGAGCTGTCTCTGACTGGCGAGATCATGAGATCATTCCAGAAAAGTGTGCCATCTTTGCGATAATTCTTTAAGACCACTCTGACTTCTTGTCCGGCCCGAATCGATTGGCGAATTTGTTCAACAGCCATGGGATCGGTATCATGGCCTTGTAAAAACCGACAATTCCTGCCAATTACTTCCTCTTGGGAATAGCCTGTAATGTCCAAAAAAGCCGGATTGCAATATATTATAGGATTGTCAAAACAGCGAGCATCACTAATCACAATGCCGCAGCTTGTGGCAGCTAGCGCCCGGTCGTACAGCCTCTTATTGCCGATATCCACTGGTTCTGATTGATTGGCGTCTAAGGCCCTACAACTAGCTTTCTTGCCGACCATGACCTTCATATCAATAAATCTATTAACAAGAGAGGAACGTCGCTAGTTATCCCTACGCTTGTCCTAACCTTAAACAAATATAAAAATAGATTAATATATCCAAAGAAAGAAACCGCAGGAGTTCAGTATAGAAGGCAACTCAGTGTCTACCCAAGCCGTCTTTCACGCTATGCCTTGAGGTTTCCATGTCTGGTCTATTCCTGTACGAGTCGGAAAGGAAGCTGCTCTTTTTCCTAGCGATTCTTTGGATCGGGTGACTTACAGGTTAAAGGTTGAACCTGCAAGGGATGTCTCGATACTTTATTAAGTATTGTGTTATTGTACATAACCTGAGGGCTCTTTTCTGCAAAGAGTTTGTGAAGTTGACGACAAACCTGTCACTCTAGAAATGAAACAACCTGTCGGAGAGGAACTTTGGCGTCAGCCTTAAAACTGGTGCAAGTCCTTAGCCTCTGGTCTTCCCTATTCCATCTATGTCCGGTCAAACTGTAACCCCCAAAACATTCCTCCAGCCCATTGATCGTGCCGCTTTGGGTGTAATAGTTGTACTCAGTGTTTTGATCTCCCTCTTGTTGTTGAGTGGCGATCGCACAGCGCCTAGAGTGCGTGATTTTAGTTGGCAGGATCAGTCAGTGAGTGCAGAGGATACGGCCTTCATCCTGACCTTTAGCCGTCCCATGAACCACGATAGTGTAGAGGCTAACCTCAAAATCGAACCACCTATCCCCGGAAAATTTAGCTGGGCGGGGCGTCGCATGGCTTACACCCCAAACTTTCCTGTACCCTATGGTAGCCAATATCAAGTCGAACTCAAAGGGGCGAGAGACCAAATTTCTGCCAAGAAGAACGAAGGAAAGGAAATACAGCCATTTTCGGCTACTTTTCGCAGCCACGACCGCGCTTTTGCTTATATCGGTGTAGAAGGAAAAGAGCAGGGACGGTTAATTCTTTACAACCTCACCACTCAGAAAAAAAGTATCCTGTCGCCGGCTGACTTAGTGGTGATGGATTTTAAGTCCTACCCAGAGGGTGAGAAGATCTTGTTCTCCGCTAGCGATCGCAAATATCAAGAAAAGGGCTTACTCAACCAGCAATTGTACACGGTGACAACAGGACTATCGTTTCAATCGAACGATCGCTCATCCAATGAACCGCCAGAAGGCCGATTGAATTTAGTCTTAGATAGCAAAGACTATCAAAACCTAAAATTTGACTTGTCCGCTGATGGCAAGACGATTGTTGTCCAACGATTGAATCGGCGTAATCCCGGCGATTTTGGTCTGTGGATCATCCAGCCTAACGCCAAACCTCGCTCCTTGGGAAATCAGCCCGGAGGGGAGTTTACCATCGCTCCCGATAGTGGTTCGGTGGCGGTAGCACAGGGACAGGGCGTAGCCATTTTACCCTTAAAACCAGACACCAAACCCCTGGACTTTCTACCCAAGTTTGGCATATTGCTGAGCTTTGCCAAAGATGGTTCGGCAGCCGCCATGGTTAAATTTAATACAGATTACACGCGATCGCTTTATTGGGTCACCAACCAAGGCATTCAGAAAGAACTGCTGCGTACCACTGGCTCGATCCAAGGCTGCCAATTTGCCCTAGGGCGCAACCGACTCTATTGCTTATTGACCCAACTGATTAAAGGAGAACAATACGAGGAAGAACCGTTCTTTGCCGCCATTGACTTTACACCAGACCCGAAGAGTACGCAGGTGTCCGTCAAGCCATTAGTCATCTTACCCAATCAACGGGATATTCAAATGAGTTTGTCTCCCGATGGCTTAGCCTTGCTGTTCGATCAAATCGGGACTCGTCCCCCCGCCGCTACCGATACCTTAAGATCCAATGATGGGCAAGCGATCGCTACGGGTTTCCTGTGGATGCTACCCTTAGTGGATGCCACATCCTCAACCTCCCCACCTCAGTTGAAACCCGAACAGTTGTTACCCGGATTCTATCCTCGCTGGCTACCTTGAGGGTAAACTGGAGCACTTGTCAACTCCCAGCCATGTATCCTGCTTCACCACTAGACTGGACTACAAGCGAACCAATGGTTTAAGCTTATCGTCCCTGTCTCATGTTGGTAATTCTATCGAAATGCTCTGGGCAAACCTGATATATAACGTCGGTCAATGCACCAGGCCCGATTGATTGGTCATCCCAGGCTACACGGTCAGTCCCCCATTTACCTCCGGTTACATCTCGAACCATCGCGGTTGGACAGTAAACTCGGTAAGTGTAATTTACAAAATTGTGAGTAACAATCCCATCTCCGGGTACTCCTTGGGGTGAGATGACGGTAAATTCCACTAAAAAGAGATTCGGTTGATCAAGTGGCTTCACCGAACGAACAAACGTTCCGCTTGGTGTCCCCATCGCCGGAAAGCCTATGCCCAGAACAGTCGCAAAGCTGAGAATCGCCGTTATTGGTTTGCCTAGCATCATCGCCTGCTTGATAACTGATACAAATCCAGACATCGCCGGAGACCGACAACAGTCCAGAGTTCCATAATTAACATGTTCCCTACCCTGTAGTCTAGACAACTGAGAGCCGCTATACTTTCCTGCTAAGAATCTCGATAGACTGAGGCAAAGCTGTAGGTAAAAGGCGAAATTATTAGAGTCAGGGCAACTTCGCTCAGCTGTTGGATTTCCCCTACGGGCTTGGTACTGTAATATCCTCCTATCTCCAATACCAGACACTTAACCCCTAGCCTAGCGTCTCACCCTGTCCAAACGGCCTCCATGCAAGTACAAAACTTTCTCGACCGATACCGACAAGGAGAACGTGACTTTGCTCATATTGACCTGAGCGGAGCCAACTTGACAGGGGCGAACCTCCGCAAAATTAATTTGATTGGTGCAAACCTCAGTGGCGCAAATCTGAGTTGGTGTTGTTTCAGCCACGCCAATTTCACTGGAGCCAACTTGCATCAGGCTAATCTACATGGCGCTATCTTGGACAATGCTCATTTTACTCAGGCCATCTTGAGTCGAGCCAAGCTCAGTAAAGTGGATCTGCGCTTAGCCAAGCTACGAGAGGCGGACTTAAATTGGGCAGATTTAAGCGCGTCTGATTTGAGTGGGGCAGATTTACAGAACACTCAGCTTGATCAGATTAATCTCGAACACGCCAATCTCAACAATGCTCTGCTCATGGGTGCACAGTTGATGGAAGCGAATCTCTACCGCACCAACCTCATCGGTACCAACCTCACTGGGGCGAATCTACGAGAAGCCAATTTAGAACAGGCAAATTTACAAGAAGCGATTTTAGTTGGCACTAATTTGACAGAAGCGAATCTGAATAACGTTTACCTGCGAGGCGCAAATCTCCGGCAAGCCGACTTGCATCGAGCCATTCTCACGGGTGCAGACTTGAGTGAAGCCAATTGTGAATGTGCAGACTTGAGTCGAGCGAATCTTACTGGGGCTTACTTACTCAGAGCCAGTTTACGAAAAGCCGATTTGCTGCGTGCAGTTCTCCAAGAGGTCTATTTATTACGCACCGACCTGAGTGAAGCGAATTTACGGGGAGCCGATTTGCGAAGAGCTGACTTAAGTGGTGCTTACCTGAAGGATACCCTGTTAAGTGAGGCCAATTTGAGTGGTGCCTATCTATTGGAAAGTTATTTAATTCGGACGAAACTCGACCGGGCTGAACTGACGGGTTGCTGCATTCATCAGTGGCATTTGGAGGAGGTTGATTTATCCTCGGTTGAGTGTCGATATGTGTTTACGGGGTTTGACTACTCTAGCAAAAGCCCCTGTGATCGCTATCCCACTACGGGCGATTTGCCACCCGCCGGATTGGAGCGTAAAAACACCGAAAACCGCTTAACAGTATCCGTGTCATTTGTTGCGGCTCCGAACTGGGAGGCGCTAGTGTTTGCTCTGACTCAAGTGCAATTAGAGTCCCCTAATCTCCAACTCACCCTCACCTCCTATGAGGCTAAGCCTGGGAAATACATACTGCGCTTATCAGCCAATCGATCCGTGAATACCAAACTCATCAGTCAGCGGATTGTGCAAATCTACCCAGAAATGTTGGAGCGCTTTGTGACTCGACGCCAACTCCTGTTGGACTTACTCGAAATCAAGGAGGCTCAGAGTTTACAGATAGAACGGCTCCCTCCATTGCCCGCACCACCTCCCCCGTCCTTATCACCTAACCATCGCAGACGGCAGTTATATCAAGAAGTGGTCACTCAGATTCAACGAATTATCTTGTCCCAAGCACCAGATCAGTGTGTGGATAGTGTAGAGCGGCTGATCGAGTTTTTGCAACAACAGAACATTTCGACAGAAGACATTCAAAAGGAAGTCATTGGTAAAGTGATTCTGAAGCGAGCTGAAGCGGATGAAATCTTCCAGAAACAGTTGTTACGGTGGCAAGAAACCGCTTCGGAGGCAGCCCGTTTTTCGGTGGTGGGGCAAGCGGTACGTTTAGCGATCGCAATGATTGTCTCGAATAACGCGCTTTTATAGCTTTAGAGACAGAAAATCTGGATATTGGGGCAAAATCAAACTTCCAAAGCTTCTGGGCAGAGAGTCACTCAACACCGATAAACTCTGCCCCATACCATCCTGTTTTTCTATCCGCCATAGACTTTTAAGGGCTAGCTCAGGCAAAAAAATTACACAACTATCGAAAGGAATAGATAAAGTAGAAATAAGGAAGCGATCAAGTAGCGCTCATCTGCTCTTGCGTTCGTAAAAAAAGCTTGACATAGTTGAGGTTCTGTGTGGCTAGTAGCTTAGAAGTATTAGGAAAGATCAATAGCTTTCAAGATGCATTTATTTCATACGGACGAGCCGATAGCAAGACCTTTGCAACGAAGCTTTATGACCGTCTCCTGCAAGAAGGGCTAAAGGTTTGGTTTGATCAAAACGATATTCCCTTGGGGGTAGATTACCAGAACCAAATTGATGATGGCATCGAAAAAGCCGATAACTTTCTATTTCTAATCGCTCCCCACTCTGTCAACTCGCCCTATTGCCGCAAAGAAATTGAGCTCGCCCTGCGGCGCAACAAACGGATTATTCCACTGCTGCACGTCGAGCAAATTACAGAAGAAATTTGGCAGCAACGCAACCCAGGACGCGACTCCAGTGAGTGGGAAACTTACAAATCCAAGGGCTTACACTCCAGTTTCCCGAATATGCACCCCGTGATTGGCAAAATCAACTGGGTTTACTTTCGGGAAGGAATTGATGATTTTGAGAAATCCTTTGCTGGACTGCTAGAGATATTTGCTCGTCACCGAGACTATGTGCAACAGCACACCTACTTTTTAACCAAATCACTAGAGTGGGAACGCAATCAGAAACAGTCGCGTTACCTCTTAACCGGAGAAGAACGGGTACAGGGCGAAAAATGGCTGAAAATCAGATTTAAAGATGAGCAACCCCCTTGCGAACCGACCGACTTGCATTGTTCATTTATTGGAGAAAGTACCAAGAACGCCAATAACCTCATGACCGATGTATTTCTCTCCTACTCGGAAAAGGAGAGGGCGTTCATGGAAAAAGTGGCGAACAGCTTGAGGCGTGAGTGTTTCACCGTTTGGACGAACCTAACAGACATTAACTCTGGGTCAGATTTTGTAGAAGCCATTTATCGGGGTCTGGAGGAAGCCGATAATGTAGTTTATCTCATGTCTCCAGCCTCTCTGGCATCGCAATATTGTCAGATGGAATTGACCCACGCCAGGACAAACAACAAACGGATTATTCCTGTATTGATTCAAGAGGTTGAACTTGAGCAAGTTCCCCCTGAACTGAGTGCCATACAGTACATTACGATCACAGACCCCGAGCAAGAGGCACAATATCACGCCGCGATTGCCAAGCTAATTAAGGTACTGAATGAAGACGCCGCTTATCATGAGCAGCATAAAACTATACTCGCCAAGGCACTGAAGTGGGAACGGCAAAAGCGCAATCCCAGCATTTTGTTGCGGGGTTACAATCTTCGCCAAGCGGAGGCGTGGTTGAAGGTGGCGAAACAAAAAAGCAAGCATTCTTCTACACCCCTGCAAGAAGAATTCATCGCCGAAAGTCTCAAACAACCGCCCGATGCTTCCCTCGATGTATTTATTGCCTACTCGCGCACCGATTCTGATTTTGCCCGCAAGCTGAACGAAACCCTGCAAATTCAAGGTAAAACAACCTGGTTTGAGCAAGAAAGTATTGCCTCTGGGGTTGATTTTGAGCAGGAGATTCAGCGGGGAATTGAATACGCCAACAACTTTTTATTTATTATTTCCCCAAATTCCATCAATTCGCCCAACTGTGCGGCGCTGGTGGAGTATGCAATGAGTTTGAATAAGCGTATTGTTACTGTTTTATACCGGGAGGTTGATCCGGCTAAGCTTCACCCCGGTTTAGCGAAAGTGCAGTGGGTGGATTTTAAAAAGCATGGAGGAGACTTTCTCACCAACTTTGGGGAACTCACGAGAACCCTGGATACAGACCCAGAGTACCTCAGAACTCATACCCGTCTGTTGCTCAAAGCGAAGGAGTGGGAACAACACGGGCGTGATGATGGGTTCTTGGTGCGGGGCAAAGATTTGGTCGCCTCCCAGCAGTGGTTGACACAAACCGTCAATCGAGAACCGGCTCCCATCGACCTTCAGTTAGAGTATTTGGCAGCGAGTCGAGAACTCCCCTATCGTCGGGTGAAGCGGCGCACGGTGATGCTGACTGGCTTAGCTGTCACGGCATTAGTGTTTGCTGGGCGCTTTTTTGGGCTGATGCAACCCGTAGAACTAGCCGCCTACGACCATCTGCTCCGGTTGCGTCCGAATGAGCCAAAGGATGATCGGCTGGTAATTGTCGGAGTTGATGTAGACAGTGCGGAGATGATTGATCGCAGTGAGCGCTATCGCTTGGGACGAGGGACTGTGCCGGATTTGGCGCTATCGGATACCCTCAAAGCTCTCAACCGCCATCAACCCCGCTTGATTGGCTTAGACTTTTTCCGGGATTTTATCTCGTTGCCAGAACTCACCCAAACCTTCCAAAACACCACAAACTTGGTTGCTGTTTGCAGAGGCAGTGCCACGAATGATCGGGGTCAAATGAAGAAGGGAATCAAAGCCCCAACAAACGTTCCGATAGAGCGGGTTGGCTTTGCTAATTTGCAAGATGATGGGGGTAAGTTTTTACGTCGCCATTATCTGATGGCAGGAGGAGATCCAGAGTATTGCAACACGATGAATGCCTTCAGCCTGGTACTGGCGCAAAAATACCTGGAAGGAAAGGGTATAGCTTACTCCTCTCCCTTCGACCCGAAGGAAGAAGACTTCGTGCGCCACATGCAGTTTAACAAGACAGTGATTCCCCCCTTGTGGGCACCACCGTCAGGCAATGGCAGTGGCTACCGAGATCGGGGTGATCAGTTGGGTGGGTACCAAGCGATGCTCAACTATCGCATTCATCAGGGTGATCCAGAAAAGTTCGTGCCAATCATTCCTCTCAAAGATGTGTTGGAAAATCGCGTTCCTGCACAGTTAATCCGCGATCGCATTGTGTTGATTGGCATGGTGGATAAAGCAGAGCGTCAAGCCGACTACTGGAATACACCTTATGGTGAGGTTCCGGGAGTGGTATTGCACGCGCAGATGATTAGCCAGCTCTTGAGTGCCACGCTGGATGGGCGTCCCTTGATTTGGTGGATGCCCATGTGGTCGGAAACGCTCTGGATTTTTGGCTGGTCGGTGGTCGGTGGTTTTGTCGTCTGGTGGTTTCGGCAACCGAAATTTTTAGCGATCGCAGGTGTGGCTTCGGTTGTCAGTCTTTACGGCATCTGCTATTTAGTGCTCGCCTTCCCCGGTGGATGGCTGCCCTTAGCTCCGGCACTGATTGGCCTTATGGGTACAGGTGCCGGAGTCGCTTGTCTGAATTACTACTTGCGAAAGTAGTGACCGATCCACACTCTGTGGTTCAGGTGTCACGACCAACCCACAAACTCAACTTGTAGCACTTGATCTTGAGAGCTTACGCAATGGGCATATTATTTTCAGTTCGTAGTGAAGACTTTAGTCCTTATTGGGTTGGGCTAAAGCCTTGACTACAAACTAAAAACTCCATTTTTTTGTGACAGTTGCGTCAGTTCTAATGTAGAAACACTATTAAGAGGTTCACAATTCATGGTATTAACACGTTCACTCATCCAAAAAGCACTGGTTTTCGGAACGATGGCTGCGTTAGTGCCAACGATGCCACTGTTGCCCTTAGGGAGCCAAAAAGCTCAAGCTCAGTCCAGCCAGCGCTCGGCTGTGCAACGACTTGCCAAACGCCCTCTCAATGCAGGTAATACTTCCAGTAGTGGGGCTGTACGTGGAGAGTGTCCCGCCGGTACGAAGAATCTCAAGGCGCTGAATCCTGAAAAAGACCCAGGGAATACCACCCAGGCTTATCCCACCTTCTGGTTTTACGTACCTTTTGGTCAGAATGCGCCTCAAAGTGAGACTTCCGATTTCAAGGTTACATCTGTACAGTTTGAGTTGCAGGATGATACGGGTAACCCCATGCTGGCAGAACCACTCCAGCTTGCATTACCGGATCAAGCTGGTATTGTCAAGTTTACCCTCCCCTCCACAGAAAAACCGTTAGAAGTTGGCAAGGACTACTATTGGAGATTCTCTATTATTTGTGATCCAAACCAACCCTCCGCGAACCCAAGCGTCACAGGTTGGCTGACCAGAATTCCAGCCAGTGCCCAACTGGACAGTCGGCTCAAAGCTACGCCCCCCCAACAGCAGTACTTGGTTTATAAAGAGAATAGTTTATGGTTTGAGTATGTGACTGGGCTTGCCAGCAATCGGACGAAAGATACAAACGCATGGAGTGAACTTGTGAAGTTGTTCGATTTGCAAGAGTTTGCCACGGCTCCGGTGAATGAATTGCGTCCTGAGAACGGGAGCAATTAAGGAATAGGGTCAACCTAGAGTGCCAGTCCAGTAATCGCCAAAACAACGATTGTTTGTAGGGGCAGTGCCTCCGTGCCTGCCCAGCGATTACCAACCTTACCCCCATACCCACTCTCCTATTTTGTCAATTATCTGGTTGTAGCGAAAAAGTATCGGTTACTACTATGGTCACTACATCTTCTTCCACCCCCAATTCGGCTAGTTCATCTGTTCCCTCATCGACGACTATACCTGAAGTAAAACTAGGCCAATCCACGTTTACAACCACAAAAGTCGGGTCATTTGCCTTGTTTTGTGTGCAACATCCAGATTTGTTTCGGTTTGTTGTGCAGGTGGCTTTTAGTGCAATCGTCTTAAGTTTTTGTATCAATCAGCTTGCTATAGGTGCAAAGGATGGCAAAAATGATGCCATCTATTGGGGTGGTGTCACATCCATACTGGCATGGTGGATGCCCTCTCCAGGCGGCAGAAATCCCCAAAATCAGGCGAATATTGCAGGTAATTTGACTGTTGAAACTCCCTCTGCTGCGGGTACTCCCCCTTCAACAACGAGTAGCGGTACGACCGACAATGCTGCCTTACCAACGGATAAACCTAATGTGGGTGCAATTCCTTCATCCGGGAGTCGCCTACCCGATGAAGACAGTGGGCCACGATAAGCGACCAAGAGGAATTGTGTCCAGTGGATGTATTCAGGCAGCTTGGCTTTGGAGCGTTGAGAGTAGAGCCGCCGCACCTGAAACGTAAGGCAAGGCTTGGTTAACCGCTATCAACAGTTGAGGTAAAGCTGACCAGTGGATGACTTTTTGACTTTCACGGATGCCAGTAAGAGCTCTTGGGATATCGGCTCTAGAGAGGGCACGATAAAGACGCCAGCGTGGGACATGAATCACAGTGTCTAGCTGGGTGAGTGGTATCCAGACATCGTCCTTGCCGTATTCAAAAACGGGCACGGCAAAACTGCCAACAGGGTAAAGTGTCGTTTGCATAGGTCAAGTGAATCGTCTTAATTTAATAAGACAATCAAAAACCGAACTCAACCGGAATGATTGGGTAGGTTAAAAGTTTTATTAAGGATTCATCGCGGCTTTCCTACTCGTGAAATAAGCCTCTCATATCATGTCCGGTTAAACACCCATCGTTAGGATTGACGCGGGGACACGGGGACAGGGGGACGCGGAGAGTTTTTATTATGGGTAATTAGACGGACATGATATCATCCACACAGAATTATACGCAGTTGCATTCATACGTAGCACCTTGAATTTCTCCGCGTCCCCCTGTCTCTGTGTCTATCTCAACTACTATGTTTGAACGCAACTCGGTATTACAACCAACTACCGACCAAAACATAAGGTGCCCAAAAGCGAGGGTGCTGATATTTATTCGGGTCTTTGAGAAACGCCACCTGGGTTCGACGTAAAGCTTCGGCTCTGCTGATTCCAGGTTCCCCTAAATATTTATACAGTTCTTGGGCAAATAAGACACTGGAGTCATCAGCCAGACTCCACAAACCCGCGATGACGCTGCGTGCACCGGCCTGTACGGCTGTTCCAGCAATCCCTAAAACGGCGCGATCATTTCCGCTGGCTGTCTTACAAGCACTCAGAACCAAGAGTTCCACAGCGTCTTCCCGACTTTGTCCGCGTGTGCGGAACAATTCACTCAACTGGTCTACGTAAATTGCACCATCTGCAACCAATAAATAAGTCCTCTCCCGCGTCGCCCCAAACTGACCATGAGTGGCTAGGTGGACGACCTGGTAACTATTTGAATTCATCGCTTGCTGGAAATTGCTCTGCGTAAATGCCTGGTCGAGGATAAACTGAACAGGGACGTTGGTTTCCTTAATCGCATCCAGTTCCAACTTGACATTTTTCAGTTTGCTATAGGTGTTCTCAAACTGTTTC